>JBAXKN010000078.1:0-1561 GCA_037135295.1 Candidatus Saccharimonadota bacterium | reverse complement strand
GATATGTCTTTATAGCTACACCAATCTCGACATTTTCGACAAGACGCATTTCGTCTAGAACCAATACACTAGGGTTATATTGATCACTATAGGCTTGTATCTCTTCCCATGGAATACGAATAACGGCTAATTTACCATCTAAGAAATATTCGATTCTCTCGATCAATAATCCTTTATATTTCAAAATCTCTGCTGATTTTTTCATGTACTCTCGTCGTCTTTTTTCTATTTCAGAGTTGCTTGCGCCTAATTCTGTCAATTTTCCAGCTATGAAAAAGGTTTTAGGGGATACTGATTGAACAGTTAAACCTAAACTGTCGCTCATTATTGCAATTAATAGGTTTTCTGCAGCCTGTTTATTAATTGTCCATTTTGAATCAGCAGCAAAACTATAGATTACTTCGCTTGTTGCAACCGCTTCTTCGATAAGTGATATATGATTAAAACTTAAATTTGATTCTGACATATGGTGGTCAATCACAAGCACAGGATTGCTTTCAAAAAAATGACGTATTCCTGGCGTTTCTAGGACTTTCGTCATTAAAACGTCAGCAGTCGTATCAACAATAATTGCAAGATCAGCCGATGTATCAAATTGGTTTACTACCCTATCCCAGCCATTTATGTATCTCATATATTTGGGTATTTCAACAGGACAATACAAAATTACCGTTTTTCCTATGTCACCTAAAATTTCTTCTAACCCAAGGGCACTACCTAGCGAATCACCATCAGGATTTTCTGCCTGAATGATAATTATTTTTTTTGAGGAATCAATTAAATTCCGGGCTTCATCATACATTAAAAAGACCTTCTTCCTTCCAGAGCATGTGTTAGTGTTATCTGACCTGCATATTCAAGGTCAACTCCCACAGGGATACCTCTTGCTAGCCTGGTTAATTTAATATCAATTCCCGCATCAAGAATATGTCGCTGAAGGTATAATGCTGTTGACTCACCTTCAACACTGGCGTTAGTTGCGATAATAACTTCTTTGACATCATCACTTTTAATTCGGTTTAATAGCTCAGGTATGTGAAGTTGTTCTGGGCCAATCCCATCAATTGGGCTAATAGCACCACCTAAAACGTGATATGTACCATTGAATTTACCAGTACGTTCAAGCGAAATAATATCCAATGGTTCTTCTACCACAGCGACAAGATTTTTGTCTCGTGAAGTGTCGCTATAGAGTGCGATATATCTTCGTTTGCATCAATTAATGCAAATGTTATTGGGCAGTTTTTTACGCCTTTATGCAATTTTACAAGTGAATCTGCAATTTCTTCGCTGACATGTTTATCTGACCTTAATAAAAAATACGCATAACGCTCTGCCGTACGTGATCCTACGCCAGGTAGATTACCAAGCTCTTCTATGGTGTTAACTAGTGCTGATGGTAATAATTGCGACAATCTTTTTTCCTATAATCCTAAGTTACCTAGGCTACCCATAAGTGGCTTCATTTTTTCAGCAGCAACTTCTTGAGCTTTAGCTAGTCCATCGCGAAGTGCGATTTCTAACCAATGTTCAAGCTGTTCAATGTCATCAATATCAACAT
>JBAXKN010000077.1:0-1618 GCA_037135295.1 Candidatus Saccharimonadota bacterium | reverse complement strand
ATTGCAAGAAGCCTGTCAAACTTTTTAGAAAGGCCATGTCTTTTTAAGATGTTATGTACTGTTGCTGCGCAAACAATATTTCCAAGCTCAAAAGCGATTCTTGAAGCACCATATGATGGATATCTTCTTGAGAATTCAAGTACCTTTTCTACTATCTCTTTTCTTGTCTCATTTGGCATCTTAGGAACAGGTTTTGGCTTGTCCTCAAGACCAGAGATACCATAGGTTTCAAACCTAGCCTTGTACTCATAAAACGTGGTCCTTGAAACAAAGCGTTCTCTACATGCTTTTGATATGTTGTTGATAGACTGCGCAAGTTTTAGTAAACTTAGCTTGTGACTAATGATCCTTGTATCAGTAGTCATCACTACCTCCTTTTTTAAATATTTTTTTGTGATTAATTAAATATTTTAACACTTGGAGGTAGTGTTATATCAAAAGCATCTATTTTATACTTTTATTATATTTTCAAAGAGCTTTTAATAACGGGTTGTAAACCCATCTCTTAAATAGTTCATATTACTATTATTATTAAGTAACATTTTAATAGATATAAAATTTTTAGTTTTAAATATTAATTTTTATGAAACAGGGTAATCTTATAGATTAGAAAATTTAAAAATATAATTTTAGATGCGTTGATACTTTTCTTGATGTTTGGACGCTAAGAGAAAAGAGGAGCAAATTGCGTAACCGGCTAAAACTTTTACATAAAGTAAGTTTTTGTCGGTTTTTTTGTTTTAAAAGGGTAAAAATTAATAATAAATTTTAAAGTCACAGGAAGGAAAAGAAATGAAATCAATATCAAAAAAAATCATGTACATTCTGTCCGTAGTTTTTGTAGTCTGCGGAATGCTCCTGATAATGCCAGGACCGTTATCTGCTGACAGCGTTGTAGAACTGGCTGGCAATTACAAGGTAGAAAATTTACCAGGAGGACTGTCAGGGTTTGAAATTGATGGAAACAATGTTGCGTTAGGACAATATCCTTCCGGGTCTCCCGTTATAGAAATTACTCAAGTATTTTATAAAGATGGTGGATCAGAGGCTATCGGAATCCAATGGAACGTAATTAGCGGATCAAATGCAAAAATTTTTATAGTTGCGATGAAGGCGTCAAATGGATATATGCTTTACACATATGATAGTCCAGGCGCAACAAGTGGATCTAATTATACTCCATTAAATTCAACTAATGGTAAAAATTATGCGATTAGCCATATAGTTTTCGGGTATACAATACCAAATGTCACAACAGCAGGTATCATAATCAACAAAGCAATACTTGGCGGAAATGCTGCAACGGGCGTGTTTAGTTTTAACGTTTACGCCGCAGGATCAGGCGGATCTCCTATTAATGGTTCTCCGCTTACAATATCTATTACTAATGGTGTTTCAGGAACAACAACATTTACATCAGCAAGCCTTATCGCAGGCACAACTTATTATGTTGAAGAACTTGCAACAACAGGATTTACTCAAAATACTGCAAACAGAGTAGCAGTACTTGCTGCAACTTCACCTGCATCACCAGCCAATGCTGCAGCTTTTGAAAATACACCTAATGTCACAACAGCAGGTATCATAATCAACAAAGCAATACTTGGCGGAAATGCTG
>JBAXKN010000076.1:0-1657 GCA_037135295.1 Candidatus Saccharimonadota bacterium | reverse complement strand
GTACTTTCCTATATAATGGAGTTTTCATCTATACATGACAAATCAAACAACCCTTCATGATTCTCGGCATATTGAAGTTCTATGTCTCCTTTTTTGATATTGATGATATGATACCCCATAGTGTTTCAATTAATTAAATTATCCATCCTATTTTTACTCGTTAAGCATGTATGAATAAATGCATGAGCAGTCTCTTTATCTAAAGCGATTGCTGCTAATACAAAAATCATTCTGTATGCCGAATACGTATCAGCAAAATTACACATTCCTATTACATCCGTTACTATAATGGTTCTTTTTCTTCAAATATATAATTAGCATCGCATCACTAGGAATCTAATCACATCCAATCCAACTTGCTTTATTCTAAAAAAGCTATTCATTTTAAATAGAATCATCACAATCTTTCGTATCGTTCAATTCATCTTAATCAGTGTGTTATTTATTATATTGAATGTGTTATTATGTTTAATAAATATGTCTTTATATTTAATGAATGTGTTATTTAGTTTGATGAATGTGTTATTTAGTTTAATAAATGATACATTCAATTTAATAAATGTATCATTGTGTTTAAGAAATGTGCTCTTCATCATACAAAAGGTATCATTAGATGTAATGAAGGTGTTGTTATGTATAATAAAGGTGTTATTGAGTGTAATAAGCATCATATTGATTACGATGAATCATCATCCGAAGAAATAAAAAGTGTTTTTAGATGTTATCAATCTATGTAAAAGGCTTGTCATACTTAGTTTTGTTACTTAAAGACATGAATAGGAAACACCCATCATTGTCTATCACATAATTGTAATAGTATTTGATACCGCCCAATCTTCCGGGGTGCCGAAGCCTATGATAAAACGTCTGCGCACCATAATCTTAGAGCCTGATGGCTGATTTGTTATCGTGGCTTGACATACAGCCGTTGAATGCCAAGGCGTCCAAGTGGTGCCTTTGTCCAAACTATATTGCCAATCAATAGAATATTTTCTGCGTATGTTGAGGCTCTTTGCGGTGGCTATGATAGTGCCCGAAACATTTTTCTTGTTCTTAATCGAGATTTCGTTAATTACTTTAGCACCGATATGTTTTTTCACTCCGTAGCCATTTCTGAGTATCAATGCTTCAGCAGCAATGGGATTGTGAAGGTCATCGGCTGCTCTTTGCACGAGGTGCATATTCGCCTTACGGTCATTATAAGATTTCCAAAAGGCAGCATTGCGATTTTGAGTTCTATCTTCTGCCCCACCCTTCATGGCATGTTGCTTTAGGCGTAGATCACTCAAATTCTCCGTCTGTGTTAACAACACGGAGGATGCCACGAGATTGTCGCCACTATTGCCCAACATCGTAAGGGTGGTTCCAAACGTAATGATTTTCTTGGGGATATGCGCCAAATTGTCCGTCATTTCGAGCGTAGCTGTAACGGTAACAGTTCCTATTACTGCAGTCATGATTTTAATTATTGATTTCTTTTTACTTTTAATACAAATTGAGATGCAAAGATACAAAAAAAATAATTGCAGCGTGCAGCAACAAAAAAATAATTGAAACCCTAGCTAAAATATCCACCTTTTCTTTAGTGGTACGATGCGCTCCAAGATAGTGAGTCCGTCGCCTGTAGCAAAATGGTCTTTGAGGTCCCATTCGGGAT
>JBAXKN010000075.1:0-1689 GCA_037135295.1 Candidatus Saccharimonadota bacterium | reverse complement strand
GTACCGTGTTGAGATACAATTACGCTATTTATTTGTCTATTCTTTCTATTTTTAGTAAAAGGAACTGTAACAATACCATATCCATCCATTGAACCTATGCAAATCATATGCGTTTTCCTAGAAGCCGCGATTACTTTTCTTTTATTCATATTATTTTATATTAACACAATTTAATAATATATCCAAGTTATTTATTATAAAAAATGAAAAATGTAATACTCATTGTTCTGCTGCAATAAAACAAACAAGTAATATTGCGATAGCGATAGCCTGTTAGTCAATCTATATCGTCATCGTTATATTTATATGCGTCACTAATAATTTTTCTTTTGCAGTTTTGAATGAATAATATATATTGGTCCATAGATTTTTCCATATAAAATCGGAATACTTTGACTTGTTTATTTTGTCCATATCGGTGGCATCGTGCAATGGCCTGTTCTTCAACCGAAGGGTTCCAATGCGGCGACACGAAATATATTTGGCTATAATTTTCTTGGAGGTTCAATCCTTCACAACACGTTTGTATTTGTAGAATTAATATTTCGTATTTTGTTTTCAGGATTTGGGCACGAGTTTTATGGTTAATGCGTCCATCGTAAATACATATGTTTGTTATACCGTCATTTTTCAATCGCATCATCAACTCATCCATTTCTGAGCGAAAGTGACAGAAGATTAATTTGCCGGTGATTTCGTCATCATTTTTCTTTTGTTCAATAATTGTTTTGATTAATATATCCATCTTAGAAGTGCCCATATTTTCTTCTTCTGTTGCTTCCGCTGCCGCTTCCGCTGTTTTTTTAGAATCGGCAGTAAGTTCGCCATTTTCCACCATTAATTTTATATCATCATTTTTCAACATTGTGGGTAATATACACATTTGCCGCGCTCTTAAAATAGTTAGCAACAAACAAGCACTACGGCGTTCAACGAAATTACGTTGTATTTCCGTGGAAATGTCGCGTTCTCTTTTATCATTCCATGAAGCAGTTATTTCTGCGTGTTCCACATCTTTTATTAATAATCCAACTTCTTTTTTCGTCCTCATTAATACATAATTCTGTTTGATATAATGAAATCCATTTTTATACATCCACGCGGGTAATCTCAATAAAGAACATAACCAAATGAAATCGGATATTTTGTTTTGTATTGGCGTGCCAGTCATCAGCCAACGAATTTTGGTATCCAACCGAAAACAAGACGTGTATCTTTTGGTTTTCTTTCCATTACGCAAATTGTGAGCTTCGTCAAAAATAACACGAGACCATTTCACATCGTGCAATATTCCATCAGATACAACAGCGCCATAAGTTGTCAGCACAATGATCGAATTGTCCATAATATCCATAGTGATTGCCTTCTTCTGTGTTCCGTGAAAGATTATTGCTTTGTGACCTGTTGTTCGTAATATTTCTTTTCTCCATTGTTCCAATAGGGCATTTGGAACCACAATCAGCGTTCGCGGAATGAAGTTGGCGGCAATTGTTGCGATCATCATTATGGTTTTACCCAATCCCATTTCATCGCACACAAATCCACCACGGATTGGTAATTTATTAGTTGGTATCGTCAATTCACGATTGAGACACCAACGGATTCCGTCCAGTTGATATTTTTTTCTGTCAATTTTGGATTTCACCAGAAATCGGTCAATAATTATTTCATTGATAGTATTCATTTTGC
>JBAXKN010000074.1:0-1689 GCA_037135295.1 Candidatus Saccharimonadota bacterium | reverse complement strand
GATATATCTGACTTAACGCTAGCTGTGACTGCTCGACTTGATATACCTGTGTAGGAGATGATGGTTATGGCGGCGAGGATGCCTATGACTACGATGATTACGAGGAGCTCGACGATGGTGAACCCAATATTAGAATGTGGAATATGGCTATTGGAATTTGGCGAATAATAACATCTTTTAATATAGCACTTAAAAGCAACTTTCATCCCGTTAGAAGTTTGATTAAAAAAAGATAAATTCATGTGGGTAAGTATCCACATTCTAAATGGAGTCTTCTGACGGGAATCATAGTGTTATTTTAGCATAAGTGTAACAATCAGAGTATACGGTCGTAATAGTTCATAACCTTTGCAACCAAAAGTAGGCCACCCGTATACTGTAGTTACAACTAAATAATTACAGAAAGGAGGCCTACTATGGCCTATTCTATCAACCCTAACCTAGTAAAAGCGAGAGCAATTGCACTTAAAATGCATATCGTAGATGGACTACCGCTTTCGGTTGTTGCCAGAAGGTGCGGTATTCACCGCACAACACTTTGGCGTTGGGTAAAAAAGTGGCACAAACTGAACCAAAATATATCGGAGGATTGTTTGAATCGTCCTGGTAGATTCAAACTCAAAAAAGTCCAACTTAACACTATTTACTATCGTTGGACTATCCCAACAAAAAGTTCAGCTCCATTAACACATCCTCTAGCTATTTCTGAGTTAGTTGTTGGGCAAGTACTTGTGATAAGAAATGAATTAAAGCGCTGTGCTGAGGTTGTATGGCATCATCTAGCATATATACTTAATATTCATATTAGTCTAAGTAGCGTTAAACGTATCTTTCGTAGACATCATATTTACGACCGAAAAACAGACAGAAAACGTCCATATCATAAGAGCTTACCTAGACCATTAATTTCTGCACCAGGTGACTTAGTTCAAATAGATACAATACACCTAATCAATCCACTGACTATGAAGCGACTGTATATTTACACAGTCATTGATCTATACACTAGAATGGCCTATGCCAGCGTCCATACGGTTATTCGCCCTGGGTTAGCTGCAAGAGCTACTTTAATAGCCCAAACAAGCTTTGGTTTTAATTTCTCTATAGTACAGAGTGACAATGGCGCAGAGTTTAGTTCCTATTTTGAAAAACGACTCCATAGCAAAGGTATTAAAACCAGACACTCTAGACTACATCGACCAAATGACAATGCTCACATTGAAAGGTTCAATAGGACAATTCAGGAAGAATGCACTGGAAGATATTGGAGTAGAAGCGTTCCGCTCCCACGCCTTCAAGAAAAGATAGATAATTATCTAGACTATTACAATACAAAGCGTGTACACTTAGGTATACAGTTACGGACGCCAGCTGAAATGTTGCAAAGGTAGTGAACCTTATACGGTTATGCGAATAAAATAATATTCATAATCAAAATTAGTGTATAATAAAATTATGAAAGTAAAAATTGAACCTGATACACGCACATTTATCATTTTTTGGGTAATAGGAATTGGAATTTGGTTATCGGCTCAAGTTGTGTTTACGGCAATAGGTCTTGCTAGTACGGCTTTGATTATTATTGGGGCTGCCTTCTTTTTTGCAATTGCTTTGAGTCCCTCAGTCAACTACTTGGCAAAGATTTTACCGAGTAAAAGTAGAGTTTTAAGTACGGCAATTGCATATATA
>JBAXKN010000073.1:0-1768 GCA_037135295.1 Candidatus Saccharimonadota bacterium | reverse complement strand
CTTGCTAAACAGCGCATGCACAAAGGACAAATGTCTTTATTCAATACACCTAATACCTGACTTTCGCAAATATCCCATTTTTAATAATCCTAACAGATATAGATACTTCAGTTTAGGGACACTAATGGCATATAATAATAGCAATGACTTTTATAAGAAAAGTAAAAACTGCCAGTGGCGCAATAGCTGTACAAATTGCTCGTAAGCAATCCGGCCAGATAGTTCAAATTGACCATATTGGTAGCGCCCACTCAAAAGAAGAGCTAGATTTACTGATTACTCTTGCTAAACAGCGCATGCACAAAGGACAAATGTCTTTATTCAATACACCTAATATGGAAATCGGCATTAGTTTGAGTAAATCTTACTCTGATCTATTGTTTAATTTATTAATCGAACAATATAATCATCTTGGATTCGATAAACTAAATGACAAAGATTTTGCCTATTTATGTATCGCTCGTATAGTTGAGCCAACCTCCAAACTAGATAGTATAAGAGTATTAGATGATTTAGGGATCGACGGTCTTAATAAAGATCAACTACATCGTTGTCTGAAAAGAATCATCACCAATAATTATCGTGATGAAATTGCCAAACTCTGTTTTGAATATGCTAATCAAATCACTAAGAAAGGTAATCCTGGTATCACACTAGTCCTATATGATGTTACGACCTTATATTTTGAAGTCCAAAAGGAGGATAATTATCGTAAACCAGGTTTAAGCAAAGAGCGTCGTTTAGAACCTCAGATTATTGTTGGCTTGTTGGTTGATCAAACTGGTTTTCCGTTAGAATTACATAGCTTTGAGGGTAATAAAGCTGAGACTAAAACTATTCTACCAGTTATTAAAGCTTTTAAGCGACGCCACGGCATGATAGACATCACAGTCGTAGCCGATGCTGGTATGCTAAGCCAAACTAACCTAGAATCTTTGGCGCAAGCTGGTTATACCTATATTGTTGGTTCTCGTTTGAATAAAGTCCCTTATGGAGTTGCCCAATACCAAAAAACCAAAGAGTTAACTGACAACCAAATAATTACCACGCAAACAACGATTCAATCGAATAGGCAGTTCAATAGACAGCGTATTATCTACCAATATCGAGCTAAACGAGCAGCTCTAGATCGGCGTAACATCAAAAAACAAATAGATAAAGCCGAAAGGATTGTCAACGGTACTACCACAGCTAAAAGAGCTAAATTCTTGAGTGTTACTACCAATGACAAACAATTGAATCAAGTTTTAATAGATAAAGCCTATGCTCTTGTTGGTATCAAAGGTTATGTTACTAATCTGAATAAACCTGATCAACAAATTATCTCTTATTATCATCAATTGTGGCACGTTGAACAATCATTCCGTATGAGTAAATCTGACCTAAAAGCTAGACCAATCTTTCATCGCAAACGTGATTCAATTGAAGCTCATTTGACTATTGTATTAACCGCTTTAGCAATATGTAAAACAATTGAAAATCACACTGATATGAGTATAAGAAAGCTAGTTAAGACATTGAGGCCAATCCGTAATGGCGTGGTTGTTATAAATGGTAAAGAATATCCTGCAAAAGCAGTAATTCCACCACATATTAAGTCAATATTGGAAAAACTATATATTGCGGGACACTAATTGCGAAAGTCAGGGGTGGATTGTCAAGTCGAAAACTTTATTGATGCGATATTTAAAATTTGTTTGCTGGATTGAATGATGTAACCACTCACTAACCGTGGCATGCTATAATAATAACAGTCACAATTAAAAAC
>JBAXKN010000072.1:0-1781 GCA_037135295.1 Candidatus Saccharimonadota bacterium | reverse complement strand
AAATATTGAAGAGCTAGCCAGCTTATATCATTTGCCTCACACAAGCGTCGAAACTCCCAATATTGTTTGGGCTACCACAAAAACTGCAGAACCACCATCTAATTTGCCATCATATGGCCAATATCCAGAAAACGAGATTAGCTTATACGGAATGACTAATTTTAGGGGCAGCAATACAATGTTTGGTTTATTAAGAGCAGACAGAGGCCGTCATGTATATGTACTGGGTCAAACTGGTACTGGCAAGACCGGCATACTTGAGCTATTAACTCTTTCTGACATATTTTATGACCAAGGTTTTGCGGTTATTGACCCACATGGCGACTATGCTGTACATATGCTCCAGTTTATACCTGAAAGAAGGATGAAAGACGTAGTATACTTTAATCCGGCCGATACTGATTACCCAATAGGTTTCAACCCACTAGAGATAACTGATTCAGTTAGCAAGGGCCAAGTGAGCAGTGAGCTGATAGGTGTTTTAAAAAGGCTATTTGACAGTTGGGGCCCAAGGTTAGAATACATTTTACGTTTTACGCTGTTAGCATTAATTGAATACCCTAACGCGACCATGTTAGATATTAATCGAATGCTAACAGAAAAAAAATTTCGTGATGATGTAGTCTCTTATATTGACGACCCAGTTGTAAAAAACTTTTGGATTAGCGAATTTGCTAGCTGGAACGAAAAATTTGCCACAGAAGCGGTTGCCCCAGTATTGAATAAAGTTGGTGCATTTACGGCTAATCCAATTATCCGCAACATTATCGGCCAACCAAAAAGCACTTTTAATATCCGAAAAATAATGGACGAAGGTAAAATATTTATTGTTAATTTATCTCGCGGTCTTATTGGTGAGGATAATGCATCTGTTTTGGGATCTATGATAGTTACAAAAATTCAGCTAGCAGCGATGAGCAGGGCAGATATACCTGATATTAATAATCGAAGGCCATTTTACCTATATGTTGATGAATTTCAAAACTTCGCAACCGAAAGTTTTGGTGTAATACTTAGTGAGGCGCGAAAATACGGCCTAAATTTAACAATTGCTAATCAATATATATCTCAGATGGAAGAGCATGTCAGAGGAGCTGTATTTGGTAATGTAGGTACAATGGTGACCTTTAGAGTAAGCCCTGATGATAGCCCATTTTTGAGCAAGTACTTTGAGCCAGAATTTGAGGCTGCAGACTTGTCTAAATTTCATAATCGAGATTTTGTAAGCAGTATGAGTATAAATGGTGAAAAAGCAGTAGCTTTTTCTGGTAGAACATTAAATATACCGGCTACAACGTCAGATTTAAGTATAGATATAATCCAGCAAAGTCGTAAGCTTTACGCCACTGATAAACCTACTGTAGAATCTGCGATTAGAGAGGCAACAACGCCTATTAGCACACAAGTTATTAGGGAGACTCGACAAAACATTGCCAATAAACCACCGCTAATTAAAAGAGTCCCCCATATACCTTTACAAGCAATTGATGTTGAAAGCATACATACACCAAAACTAAGCGAATCACAAAAAAGAAGAAGACGTCGAAAACGCAATTTAGCTGATGATTCTGCAATCTCCAAAGTATCACATACAACCAACCAAGAATTAGTGCAGAATGATACCATATTACACATTAGGTGACCTGCAACAGTTTTCAGTTAAAAATTATATGAACAATTTGCGAACTGTTTAATTGCTTAAATACTAGGCTAGATATTTCATTGTGATATAAAATATAGACTACAAAGAGCAGGATGATGGAGCATACATACAACAAGTA
>JBAXKN010000071.1:0-1841 GCA_037135295.1 Candidatus Saccharimonadota bacterium | reverse complement strand
TGCCATTGTAAGTTTGCAGTTGCACTAGGTGGTTGTGGGGCACCAGCTGTTAATATATTACCAACAATGGGTGTACCAGTGTAAGAGATACCCGATAGAGATGATAATGCTGGCTGTACTACTGTTGTATGAGAGCTTGTAACAGATCCGGTGTATTCACCTGTTCCAGTAGCGGCAACTCTGATATATTTAGCTAGATCTCCTGATGTCGTAGTGTATGTTTTCTGGCTTGTGCCAACTACCACGTAATTATTATCTAAAGCAATTGAATTATATCGTCTCCATTGATATGTAGCCGTATCAGTTGCACCAGTTGGGGTTACAGCAGCTGTCAATACTTGTCCGACTCTAATATCTGTAGGAGGAGATATTGCAACATTTGTAATATATGTTGGACATGTTCCGCTCTCAACTTCACTAATAGTATGCGTAGAATCAATATGATAATGCAAAGATGGATAGCTTGGAGCTTCTGCACTTAAGCAGAAAGTTTTTCCACCATCATTACTACCACCAGTAACCACAACATCACCTGTATTTCCACTAGGCTTAAAACTTTTAACGTTAGTTATATCCGAGGGGTAACCGCTTGTACCAAATGTTCGAGCATCTTTCATAGCTGATGCAGCCATAGTTAAGTCACTTTTTAGTTGAGTAGCGACTGTTTTTTGCTTCCAGCTGCCATAGGAAATTATAGAAATTGCTGTTAGGATGCCGATAATAAGAATGACCACAGCTACTTCGATGATCGTATAACCGTTCCTTCGGTTATTAATATTTGTAATTAAATTTAAATTACGCATACGCTTAGTAAAATTATAACTCTTTAATATAAAAAAATAAAGTCTTTGCTTTTACGGCTCCGATCAAAGAGGTTATGCTTGATTCTGAAGCATTTTTTAAACCAGTAATACTACCAAATTTACGAATTAATTTTGAACGAGTTTTTGGACCAATTCCTGGAATTCCATCTAATAAACCGACAGTTTGTTTTTTACGTTTCAAAACTGTATGGTAATTAACTGCAAAACGATGCGATTCGTCACGAATACGCTGAAGTAATTTAATTATATGAGTTGATTTAGGTATATTTATTAAATTAAAACCATCACTTTTGGTTATATACCCACCTAGTTCAGCTAATTTTTCTTGATTAATTTTAATATTCTGAGTAACAATTTGCTCATCACGCTTTGCCAGACCAATACAAGTGATGCCATCCCATGATGATTCATTGAGGGATTGGTTGACTATACTTAGTTGGCCTTTTCCACCATCAATAATGACCAAATCAGGTTTTCCCCAATTTTTAATGTTTTTTTGGCTAAAACGCCTTGTGATGATCTCTTTCATATTATAAAAATCATCGTTCTTATCGAAAAGAGTTTTAAATTTTCTATAACTGCTTCTATCACTTGCACCATTTTTAAAAACTACCATACTAGCAACAACATTTGTGCCACTAGTGTGTGAGATATCAAAACCTTCAATACGTGTCGGTATTTTTGGTAGCCCAAATAACTCGGTCAAATCATTTAATGCATGATCTTTGCTAATATCGATAAATTCTTTATCACCGAACATTATTCTTTGCTGCAATTCATTTAAATTGTAAATTTTATTACGAACGACGGCAGCATTTTCGTAATCATGTGATGATGCGTAAATTTTCATATCATTTTTTAAATCAGATATTATACTTTTACGATTTCCTTTTATATAACTTACTAATTTTCTCAAATTAGTTTTATATTCATCACTTTTCATACCTTTAGGTGATAAACCAAGATGGTAATCTAGATCAGTTTTTGAATCTTGTTTATATGGTTTTGTGTAATATG
>JBAXKN010000070.1:0-1895 GCA_037135295.1 Candidatus Saccharimonadota bacterium | reverse complement strand
TGTCTGGTGTTTTAGCACAAATAAAAGATTTACTTTCTGATGGTGGAACCGTTTATCTTCGCACTCATCCATTTTGCTCAAGACACGCTACTCATTTATATCATAAAATAAATATTTACTCAGAGTCCGACCCTGATGAAAACAACGAAACTGTCTCAGTGTTTTTATTATCAAATAAAATCAATCAAAATACTTGAAATAACAGATAAGTATTAAAAACATTCACTGAATTACATCTATAGAGGACAGCCCAGGTTAAGTTTCAAAAAGTGTGTTTTGTTGATATGATTAATTTATGAAAGTACGTGACTATTGCTCAAATTTTGATTGGAAAGAGTTGAATTTAACGGAAAATTTACTACCGTGGGAAATCTTAAAACAGCTTGAAAGTTGTTTGATGTCAGCTATTTCCTCCTTGGAGTCTGCATATACAGTAAAAGATGGAGTGGCGATACACTCGTCAGCTAAAGTTGATGTCACTGCCCAAATTAAGTCACCAGCAATAATCAGCCCAGGTTGTTTCATAGGCCCTAACGTACTGCTTAGAGGTGGAGTTTATTTAGGTGAATCTGTGACAATTGGACCAACATGTGAAGTAAAGTCTTCAATCCTTTGTTCTGGTTCTGCGGTTGCCCACTTTAATTATGTAGGTGACTCCATAATCGGTTCAGGAGTAGATTTGGAAGCAGGATCCATGGTAGTCAACTATTATAACGAACAAGAAGATAAAGAAATATCGGTTTTTGTAGATGGAACTAAAATTAACACAAATGTCATTAAATTTGGTGCAATTATTGGCGACAATACCAAAATTGGTGCAAATGCAGTAATGGCACCAGGCACAATACTTAAGCGAGATTCAATTGTTAAACGTCTAGAGTTAGTTGACCAGTCTGAATAATTATGAATACCATCAAACAATTTGAAAAATACCTTTTTGTTTTTGCCCACCCAGACGATGAAGTTTACTGTTGCGGATTGATGCATCAGCTTATTGACGAGGGAAAGACTGTTAAGGCAATATTTATAACCAATGGTGACGCAGGCGTAAATGCTGAATCAAGAGTCGCAGAGTTAAAAGAGTCCTTAGATGCTATCGGCGTGCAGGAATCAGATATTATTCTCATGGCATACCCCGAAAAGCAAGTTATGACCAGTTTTTCGGCTATAGCTAAGGCATTACAAAATATTATTACCAAAGTGGCACCTGACTGTATTGTGGGAATGGACTTCGAGGGGGGTCACGAAGTTCACGATAGTGCTAGTTTCTTAACTTCCAAAAGTATTGATGGGCTTAGACAGACTCATTACGTTTTCCCTGTCTATCACATAGAGCAAGGATGCCGTGTCGGGGCTATATTTGCACCTGGGCTAGAGGCTTCGGATAATATCCAGCTTAATACGCTGGACGTGAATACAAAAATTAAAGTCCTAGAGGCCCATCGTGGACAAATCGGACACTTCTTACATCTACAGAGACAAAGCCCCGAATACTTTCAAAGACTGTTCAGTCGTGAAGTATTTAGGTTGATAGAGAAACCTATGGATTACACCATAAGACCTCTAGACGAGATCGGATATGAAGCTCATCGTAACGGGTTCAAATATGAAGATTTTAAGCGAGAGATCGAGAGTTTTGAAGTTTAGCTAATAACTAAAACCGTTATTGTATAATATATTTTTTAACAGGGGGGCCGCGAATTCTATCCCAAAATTGCTTATAACTTGCGAATTGAGATTTATTCTATAATCTATATTCTATTTATTGTCTGTCGCTAGCCACACAACATCTGGATCAATAATAAGATAACCCTTTGGACTGCCGTAAAAGTAAATAGTTTTATTCATTGCTTGTCGAGGACTACCTGAAACCTATTGTAATCAATAGGCTTGAA
>JBAXKN010000069.1:0-1908 GCA_037135295.1 Candidatus Saccharimonadota bacterium | reverse complement strand
GGCATCAGCTACGACTGTGATGTCGATTAAGCCAGTTGCTCTACTTGATGTTTTTACCTTACGTATGAATGCCATATTTATCTATTGTAGAGCATTAGTATCCCAAAATGTAACGTGTTTAATCTGTTAAGACGACGAAAATACTAGGCGATTGGGGAAGTCAGGTATTAATCGCATCAAGATAGCACAAATCTCCACCTTGACACGATTAGTCTTAAGCCGTCGCCACCGACACAGAGTGGTCGGTCGATTCGCTTTAAAGTTATTTATGGTTCAAGATTTTTGCGCACTGGACACATCAGTGTAATATTTAGCTATTATTATCTCCGTCTAAGCTTTCCTGCATATATCTATAAACAATGGAAATAATCTCACGAATATCCCCGCTAACATTTTTATATGCTATATTATCAAATGCCACATTTCTAAACTTGCGAATCGGATCACTTACGAGCGCATGAATAAATGATTGAGTAGCACCGTTAACGCCCTTGAAATCTAAAATCACTTCATGCCCTTTTGACAGTTCAGGCATAATCTCATTTATGCGCAATTTTTTGGCAATATCTTTATTTTCGGCAAAATCTCCAATTAATTTTCGCATTGCTATTGTTTTTTTCATATAAATCTCGGTTCTTTATATTTACTTTTTTTACGCTCTCTAATCGCTTTATCATAAACGCGACCAATATTTGCTAACAAATCATTAAATTCCGTAGTCTCGTCAAGCGAAATATCGACCGCAACTAAAGTGCCGTTAAAACTAGGTACTGCATTTGTGCTGCGGTGTGGGTCACGGTTCGGATCGGCATATAATCTTGGCATATTTTTAACCCGTTTGTCATGTTTAAGCAGCGTATATTCGGCACTACCACTATAAATTGCAAAATAATTACGGGTAATCTTGGCTATTGATTTAATGAAGAATAAGCCAGCTCCGGCGTTTTCTGATGTACCACCTTCTTTACGAGTCGTTCCAGTAATACCTGGTGTTAATGCGAGATCCAAGGCTTCAGCGTCGGTTTTTGGATGCCAATGCGTTTGCATGCTTTTCCAAATACCAATCCCCGTATCACATATACCAATGCTTACGCGATTATTTTTTTTATAATACTGCGCCGCAACAACAGCACCGTCTTTAGCGAAAGAATGCTCTATGACGTTCCGTACTAATTCGCCGATAATATATTTGATAATTGTGGCATTATTTTCGGATAAATGAAGTAACGGTATGATGTCAATAATGAAACGCGATTGATCATTGGCTGTTCGAATAACTTTTATCGGAACAAATTTTCCGGCCTCTTCCTTTTTCGTGTAGGTAAACGGTGATGGCGTTTTAGTTAGACTATATAGACCCATTCTATCTAGGTATCTTCCAGTATCAGGTATTTTACCGATAATTTCGACATTTTCTTTGCCTATTTGCATAGCGAGCGCTGCCGTCAAGACAAGATTCGCTGGATGAACCGTTACCCACTTATTATGCGTAGAAATCTCTAATGAATCGGGATCTGTAAAATCCAAAGACTCCACAAAACTGCGAAAATTACGCAAGTTGCCCTGATTGGAAAAATAAATCTTCATAACTACATTGTACCCGTAGAACGTTTTTTTGTAAATATACTGTCAACGGGTAAATTACTTTACAAAGGGGGTCCCTCATAGCTTAAGATTGTAATCGGGCTACTATTAAAACATAAATATCAAAAAATCTCAAATATTGTTCTGCAAAGAGTTGACCTCCCACTGTCTTCCTCATTATACGGCTTGTACTAACCGCATCAAGGTAGTACAAGTCTCCACCTTGACGCAATTAGTCTTAAGCCGTCCTCCATCGACAGAGCGGTCGGTCGATTCGCTTTTTAAAAGTTAATTTAAAAGGAGAACATGAATATGGAAGACTTA
>JBAXKN010000068.1:0-1983 GCA_037135295.1 Candidatus Saccharimonadota bacterium | reverse complement strand
GGAAGAATCTGACTGTCAAATAAACTTGTATTTATATCAAAACTAATAATTCAACAATATGAAGACTATTAAATCAAGGCTAATTTTAGTCATAGCTGTGATGTTTACGATAAATATATTATTTGGTTTTTATATTATGAATAATATTGGCATAACTAACGATATTATAAAGACCCAACCGACCAAAGAAATAACTGTAATTCAAAATTTATTATATTTAAGTGATTTATCAAATATAATTCGATATGAAGATGTTGTATTGACACAATCTGCTAAAAATTATACCTACACCGGCAAAGTAGAGTGGAAGGATCAATATAATAAAGGGGTCACGATATTAGATACATCCATAAAAAACGCTATTGAAAAAAGTGACTCAAAGGACAAAGTAATATTCAATAACATTAAAGACGCCAATATCAGCTTGATTGCAATGGAGTCTCAATCAATCCAACTGGTTGATAAGGGCGATAGATTGGGCGCTCAAACAATTCTGGACAGTCCAGAATATTTGAAACAAAAACAAATCTATAAATCTGGACTCGACCAGTTTTATACCAATAAACATATTTCCGTCAACACCGCTACAACTGAATCCTTTGCCAACCTGAGTTTAATCAATAACTCTATTGTAAATTCGAATACAGGCAATGGTATCCTAGTCGGAATTTTAGTTACAATCGTTATAATTTTTTCTACAATACTATATTTATATATCTATTTGTTCGTTCTAAAACCAATTTTATATCTGAATAAAGTTACTAATAATATAACAGCCGGTAATTTAAATCAAACTATACTGATAAAATCAACCGACGAGATTGGGACATTTGCCCATAGTATTGAAAAAATGATGGTTAGAATAAAAGATTCTTCGGAAAATGTTGAAATTAAAATTGAGTCTCGAACAAAAGAGCTTAATAAACTTAACAGTTTGATGACTGGACGTGAATTAAAAATGATTGAATTGAAAAAAACAATCGCAGAACTTGAAAAAAATAAGGGTAAATCATCAACCTCTAAAAGCTTGGAAGACGCATGAAACTTCGAAATGTATTTTTACTAATAATTATTTCTACATTTTTATTTATTATTATTATTGCTAGTTCTGTAATTGTATATTCGATTAATACATCAATGGAAAGTCAAATACGAAATTACCTTTATTCTAGTAGTCGGGCTCGTGCAGAAAATATTAAAACATTTTTGAATGGTCAAAAAGACACTGCAAAAATAGTGTCAAAAAAATCGATATATATTGATTATTTGAACAACACTGGACAAGTATCAAATAATAGTCTGATTGACAGGCAAATGACTGACATAAAAAAATCTGATGAATACATAATAGAAGTTTTTATAATCAACAGCCAAGGCAAGATTGTTAAATCAACAGATAAAACTCAAATAGGTGCGGACAAATCGACTGACCCATACTTTACTAATGGTCGAAAAGACATATATATAAAAGACACATATTATTCGACGTTTATATCTAAACTAAACTATGTAGTCGCCGCCCCTATAGTTGATCCTATTACCAATAAAACACTTGGCGTTTCAGTAATTCGATATAACCCAGAAACATATTACAAGTTAGTTGATAATGAAAATGGGATGGGTAAAACCGAAGAAAACTTTTTAGTAAATCACGATAAATATTTTATTTCCCCATCAATATTTTTAGGTGAATCCGTCATACTGACAAAAAAAGTCGATACTGTAAATGTTAATAATTGTTTTTCTAAATTAGAAGTTGACTATGTTAATAAAAATGGCTATAGCGGACTTAAACAGTACCTAAATGGTGAAATTATCGTAGAAGCCAAGGATTACCGTAATGTAGATGTGATTGCTACTCATGACTATATAACTGAAACCGGCTGGTGTCTTGTTACAAAAGTTGATAAATCAGAATTTATGGCACCAATTTACCAGCTGATTGTCACAACCTTGATAGTTATCGCTGGGGCTATAATTATC
>JBAXKN010000067.1:0-1992 GCA_037135295.1 Candidatus Saccharimonadota bacterium | reverse complement strand
GATATTCCCGGATCAAAGCTTGTTGACAGCTCCCCGAGACTTTTCGCAGTCTTCCACGTCCTTCATCGGTAATATACATCTAGGCATCCATTGTGTGCTCTTGAGTACCTTTTTATGCATCGACTTAACTAGTAATTGGTAATAACCATTATTACTTCCTTACTCGCCGTCAATCTTAAAAATTTTTTTCTTACATCCAAATTGTTAAAAAACTTGTGGTCTCACACCTGAGTTCACATTCACATACACCTGTCAGATGTATATTTTCTAAACTCGAGCCTTCCAATCGTACCACTTATCCTCGCATGGTGTAAAGTGGATATTGTTGTTATTTTTGCAATAAAGAAAACCTCTTACGATGCACTTTTTTATTGCGTATCGCCAGAGGTTCATTGAACATTCGCTTAACTCCTAATTATTGTACTCGTCAAAGCCTATTTATGCAAGTGTTTTTAATACAAAAGACGCTAAAATTGGTAAGCTACAAAAGACATGAAGCAACACTCTATATAATAAGTGTAATAGATTGATAAATATGTTTCACACGACAGATTAATATGTATCATATGTTTATGCTATTATGAAGTAGAATTATGAAAGCAAAAAATAATAAAGGCAAAAAAACACACAAAATAAGACGATTTTTTATTATTTTTGGACTCACGTTTCTTGGATTAGTTATGGTTGGTCTTACTTATGAAAAGATATCTGAGTTTATTGATTTAACTACTTTAAATATACCCGGACAATTTATCACTGTGAACGGCTACAAGATGCATATATATTGTACAGGCAATAATATCAATGAACCTACGGTAATTTTAGACTCTGGCTCTGGTGGTAACTGGGAGGATTGGCAAAAAGTTCAACCTGAAATTTCAAAACATACAAAAGTTTGTTCGTATGATAGATCTGGACTCGGTTTTAGTGAAGTTAATCCAAACGTTCATAATAACGCTGATGCCGCAAGAAACTTACAAGATTTGCTAAAAGTTGCCGACATAAAACCACCATATGTACTAGTTGGACATTCCCTTGCGGGATTCAATATAAGAATATTTGCAAATAATCACAAAAAAGATATCGCCGGCCTTGTTTTTGTAGATTCCCAACACGAGAATTTACAAAATATAAAAATGGGATTATCTGATAAACTAATGAATTTTGGGTTCGATTTTTTGTATAAATTTGCGTCCCAGACGGGTTTAATGAGGATTATACTGACGTTAGACCCTAACATGAATATAATAACACCTGTCGACCGTACAATAGCAAGAGCAGGAACAGTCACGCCAAAAGCAATATATACTGGGTCTGACGAAATTAATGAAAATAATATCAGTTATGACGAGGTTCTTAAAGCAAAAAATTTTGTAAATATTCCAATCATAGTTCTAACTGCACAGCAGGATTATGAAGAATTCCCGATTTGGTTAAGTTGGCAAAAAGAACTAGCCACAATGTCAACCAATAGCAAACAAATCTCGGTTAAAGACACTGGTCACTACATACATATTGACCAACCACAGATTGTAATTGATAACATATTGAGTTTATTAAAATAGCATTTTTAAGTAGAAAATAAAATAACCCCTTTAAGTGTTACCTTATTTTGGTGGGCGATGAGGGACTTGGTCACGTTCCGCGACCCCGAAACTTTCATACTACAGGCACAGCCTGTAATCTGAAAGGTTTCCCTCAAACTGCCACTGGCAGTTTTCGCCTCCAACCTCTGCGAAGTCGGAGTTTCAGATCCTGAGTTGTCCACCAAAGTAAAACACCCCCTTTCAGGAGTGTTTTACTTTGGTGGGCGATGAGGGACTTGAACCTCCGACCTCGTCATTATCAGTGACGCGCTCTAACCAGCTGAGCTAATCGCCCACAGATTGTAGGGTTCATAAAACCGTGGTGGAGTAGATTAGACTTTCGCCTTCTCTACCCCATGTGGTGGAGCATGTCGGATTCGAACCGACGACCCCCTGCTTGCAAAGC
>JBAXKN010000066.1:0-2044 GCA_037135295.1 Candidatus Saccharimonadota bacterium | reverse complement strand
CTATATACACTAAGCTTCCAGACAATAAATCAATTATACGTTATAAACGAACTAACTCTAATTACGAGATAATTACACAATCCGAAAAAACAGTTGAGTATGTGTCAAAGTCAAAATTATCAATTGATGACACTTTAAGTATTAAAAATCAGACCACTACTTTTATGAAGAATAATGGATTAAATGTAGATGACTATAATCCAAAAGCCGATCAATTCTCTAGTTATATGACCTACGGTGATGATGATGTTATCTGTCAGTTATATTCAACTGCTAAAAAACAAGTAAGCGGTGAAAACTATCCATACCACAGACTATCTTGTGTTAATATTACGGCTGTCAATAATAATTATTCTCAAATAGAAAATTTATTAACGATTTATAAAAAGTCTAATTCATTACCGGAATTTAGTAAAGTTTTAGTGTCAACAAAAACTGATGGTAAAAAGTCATATTCTATAATTAATTTAGTAGGTGATGGGGCAAGTCCAAGATTACTTTTTGCAGCAATAAGTGGTGATTGGGCTTATCTTGGTGAGTTACCAGAGAGAAATTTTAAAGATAAAAACTCAAACTATATATTAGATTCGGAGCTTTCATCTAAGATAAATGATCCTAAGTATGGTGATTTTATAGCTAAGGATATTAAATAGAGTAAAATATGCTGTTTATGCTAAAATTATATGTAGAAAAGTTACATTTGGAGCGTAATGAATAATAGAATTAAATTTCCGTCAAACAATAGACTGTCTGGTTTTACGATTGTGGAAATTATCGTAGTTATAGTAATTATTGGTATTCTAACTGCTATTACAATGGTAACATATTCTAGTTTTGCTGAGCGGTCGATTATTACTTCACTAGAATCGGATTTGACAAAAGCATCATTAAAATTAAAAAATTTTCAATCAAACAAAGCTGCATTCCCAACTGCCATAAATGATTGTCCAATTACAGATTCAAACAAAACATGTATAAAGTCAAGTCCAGGTAATACATTTAGTTATGAATATGATAATAATTCAGTACCTCAAACATTCTTTTTAAAAGCCTCAAACGGAAACTTTGTATATTATATTACAAGTGTAAATGGATCTTTGCCTAAGGTTTTTGTAGCCACAATGCTAGTTACTGTTGGTTCAATATCGGAAACAACAGCAGTTGGCAGCACCCTAACAGCAGGTACAATATCTCCATCTTCAGCAACAGTTTCATATCAATGGCAAAGTGCCACTACGTCTGGTGGTGCATATACAAATATATCTGGTGCAACATCATCTACATACGTTTTGACATCGAATGAGCTTGGTAAATATATAAAACTAACAGTCACTGGTACTGGTATATATTCTGGTACCTTGACTAGTACGGCTAGTGCAGTTGTGGTAGCCGCGACTACACCGATCACTGCAATAGCCGCAATATCTGGCACTACGTCTGTTGGACAGGTTTTAACTGCAGGTGCTAGAACTCCATCTGCAGCAACTGTTTCGTATCAATGGCAAAGTGCTGCGACGTCAGGTGGAACATATACAAATATATCTGGTGCAACATCATCTACATATACACTAACATCAAGTGAGCTTACTAAATTCATCAAAGTGACAGTTACAGGTAGTGGTAGCTACTCTGGAACAGTAACTAGTGACGCAAGTAGTGTGGTAACGAGCACTGTACAGATTACTGTTGCCGCATGGGATGGCGGTGGTGGTGCTGGTGGTGGTAGTGGTAATGTTGGTGGTAGTGGTGGTGGTGGTGCGTATGCATCTTCTTTATTAAATATTTCAACCCCAATATCATATAGTGTTATTGTTGGAAATGCAGGTTTTGGTGCAGCAATTGCACGTGGTGTTGAGCAACTACCTTCGATGATTGAAGGAGTACAAGAGTGGCTCTGGATTCTTCATGATGATTGCCTGCTACACCCAGGTGCACTTGAAGCACTTCTTGCATCCATTGAAGAACGACCTAACGTAGCAATGGCTGGACCTAAATTATTGGGGTGGCACGACAAGACACATCTGCTTGAGGCTGGTATCAGTAT
>JBAXKN010000065.1:0-2066 GCA_037135295.1 Candidatus Saccharimonadota bacterium | reverse complement strand
CGTCTGCGCCCAACAGCATCTATTTCATCAATAAATACAATTGATGGAGCGTTCTTTTTAGCTTTGGCAAACAAATCTCGAACTCGGCTGGCACCTACACCAACAAACATTTCGACAAATTCTGAACCCGAGATTGAAAAGAAAGGCACATTAGCTTCGCCAGCCACAGCCCGCGCCAATAATGTTTTGCCCGTTCCTGGGCTACCAACCAACAACACCCCGCGCGGTATTTTTGCACCTAGTGATTCGTACTTTTTCGGATGTTTTAAAAAATCTACAACTTCTTTTAAATCCTGTTTAGCTGAATCATTACCGGCAATATCATCAAATACAGCTTTTTCTTTGTCTAAACCGTATAATTTAGCTTTTGATTTGCCAAATCCCATTGCTTGATTGTTTTGCCCCTGAGCTTGACGCATCATAAACATAAAAAAGGCTGCGATCAATATAACCGGAATTAATATAGAAGCCAATCCCCAAATCGTGTCCCCTGTTGTTGATGGTGGCAAAATACTTACTTCGACTGGCGCATCTGTCTTTAGGCCTTGTTGTTGAATGCTGCTGTCTGCTTGTTTGACTGACTTTTCGGTCGCTTCCTTGCTGCCTTTTGGTGTTACCTTGACGTCATTGCCTTGGATTACGATTTTCGATATATCACCAGTATTAGCCCGTTTAATTACATCTGAAATTGATACTTCCTTGAGGTTGTTTTTAGGTGATAAAAAAGTCATTCCAACAAGAATAACAAGAATAACAATCACCCAAAACAGAGTTAATCTAATAATGTTACTAGGTTTTTTATTAATTTTTGGTATTTTTATTGCCATAAAAAATATATCCTTTCAATCAGTCGTTTCACTATTCTTTCTTTGTATTCATTTTATCAGTTCTACTGAAAAATTACGAGAGGTGAAGTAAATCTTCACACCATCGCCTGCCAAGTATGTTTTATTAGGATGAAAAGTTTTAATCGCGTGCAGTGCTTTTATTCTTTGTGGCCGAGTTAATCTCCATTTAACGATGTATCTTATCAATTCAGAACCAATTCGATCATTTTGGTCAGAAAAGAAATATCGGCTATAAGTCGGACCTTCGCCAATTAATCTGGCACACTCCAAATCAATCAATGCTTTGGTCGATTTTTGTGTGGCCCATAATCCTAATAGTTGCCTTTTTGTATCTGAATCAAGGTCAGCAATTCTAGTTCTAATTCTATTGCGTAAATAGGCATTTGTGCTATTTGTGCTGTCTTCGCGCCACTTTAAATTATGTTTTTTTGCGTAATTTAAAATTTCTGATTTGTTCATGTCGGTTAATGGACGAACGACATCCGAATCTATAACCGCCAACCCTCGCCAGCCAGTACCTCGCGACAAATTGATAGCAATTGATTCAATAACATCATCGGCATGATGAGCCGTTACTAATTT
Organism: Candidatus Saccharimonadota bacterium; assembly: GCA_037135295.1. GTDB lineage: Bacteria > Patescibacteriota > Saccharimonadia > Saccharimonadales > Saccharimonadaceae > UBA1547. The sequence continues at coordinate 636 of JBAXKN010000065.1, read as the reverse complement.
TGCGCCGTGTTTTTCAGCAACCGAACGCAAAAATGCATAACGTTCATCCCGAGCCTTTTCTTCACTAGCATTTGGACCAAGTTCTTCGCGTTTAGTGATATATTGCAATCCATATTTTTTCGCTAGTTCTGCCACAAAAATAGCATCACCCGCCGAATCTTGTCGAATTCCATGGTCAAAATGAGCCACTATAAGTTGGTAGTTAGTAGGTAGTAGGTGATAGGTGGTAGGTAGCTTTTTTGTAACCAGCATATCTAATAAAACCACCGAATCCACCCCGCCGCTAACCGCCACTATGTATTTATTCATGTAACTAGTATACATTCTTGCGATTATGAAATACCGAGAATATTTAGGTTATTTCGTTTCTAGGGCTTGCGAGTTTAACTATTTTTTAAAATATTTCTGACCAAAACTAAGTAAGTATATAATAACTGCATACTGAGCAATTACAACAGCAATACCAAAATAATTAAAATCGTTTATTGTATCACTTGCCATTATTAAATTAAGATTTATGTAGGCCATAAATGCAGAATATACACCTACTAATAGACCTGCTAATAACCAATAACTATTTTTCATTTTTATCTCCTTTATAATAATATCGCTTATGTTATTATTATACACCAATTT
>JBAXKN010000064.1:0-2126 GCA_037135295.1 Candidatus Saccharimonadota bacterium | reverse complement strand
GTAGAGAAAGGGTTGCTGTTGGATGCAGTGTCCTAGTAATGACCGTACTTTAGGCCCATCACTATCCGATACTTGTGCCATATAACACCTCCTTTATCAAGTTTAAACCGAGACAGTCAGAATATAGGGATTTTTGTTCCCATTTGTCTCATTTTAATCTGTTAGAATGTACCAGACCTATATGCTCAGCCACAAGAGATTTGAAACAAAGTCAAACAAGTAGTCACGCTAGCATAATGGCACCAGACCTGTATGCTCAGCCAAATTAAAATCAGACCCGCGTGGTCTGTTTTTAATTTGACCGAGACTGTCAGGGTCCGAAGCCCCGATAACTTTTGCTTGCAAAAGTTCGGGGAGTTCGGCGTAGCGCAGTTTGTCAAAATTAGCTTGCTCATTTTGAAAACAAGCGGAGGAGCAACTTGTTGCGATATCCCTCCATCCCAGCCATGAAATAAGTCAGACCTTTTGGTCTGGCTTTTTTCATAAATTAGAAAGCTTAAATCTGCATACCAATTCCTAAATCGCGCCTAAATAATCTGTAGATTTAAGATAATATAACTAAATTGCATATGTTTGCATCAACTATCTAAACAGCTATATAATTTAATTTGCGTGAACGGTGCTTGGTGTAGCTATTTATGGCGTGAGGTTCGAACCCTCAACCCGAAGTCCGTAGAATCAATATCCCAGATCGAACAGGATAACTGGGAGACTATGATATATCAGTTACGGCTGATATGGAGTCGTCGTTGGGATACCAGTCACTGGGTGAGGCACGTCCTTCGAGTGCAAATAACCTACCGAAGATTCTAGGGCTGTTCGCAACAAGTGAACGAAGGAGCATACGCTCTTTCGTTCACTAATAATCTCAAAATTTTTAAAACAGGTGGAATGGCAACTTGTTGCGCCCCTAAACACTTATCTCTTCAAAAAATCTCTCGCCCGAATCGGCTAATTTTATTATTTCCATAACACCGGGTATTAATTTTGTATTTTTTAGATCTTTTTTAGCCACCCACTCAGCAGAATCGCTAATTGAAACTTCTTTTTCAATAACAGTCGAAAATACGTGAGCCAATAAATCAGATATCAAAACGCCTTTTATATGGATTCTAAGGTAAACATCACCGACGTGTTCCATTTTTTCATGCTTGACGCCAGTTTTTTCATAAAGCTCCCTTATTGCAGAATCTAATATGCTGCTGTCCTTGTCAGAATGAATTTTGCCAAGCGGAAGGCCGTAATAATTTATGTACGGCTGCTTTAATCTTTTTGTCAATAAAATATTTCCATTAACATCTTTGACTATTATTGCAGTTGTAATTTTGGGTTGGCTATTTATTTTTATGCTACTGCTAGTATGCTCGACATAACGAAGACCGTTTAAACTAAGCCTGTATAATTTATCTACTTTTTCGACATATCCAGATAAAACTAATCTGTTAAGATGATACGCATACAAATTACTATCAACCCTTTCAGGGCGCATCTCACTATATCTGGCATATTCATTATGCATCAAAACTTGCATGATACTTTTTTGTATATGATGCTCGATTATATTTTGCTCAAACATATTTGACTCAATATCACCTGTCTATATCAATATTCTAGCATTAATTATTATTTAAAAGTAAAGATAAAAAAAATAAGGGGGTTCATGGAAATACTAAATTTTATGCCAGCCGAGCAGCTAATCGAAAAAGTCCGACAGACAACAATGCTAAATAATAAATCAATTTACCCATACAAGGACGCCCGTATAGAAATTGAAGAAATGCAAGTTGATGATTTTCTACCAACGCAACTTTATGTCCTAAAAGACCATCTTGAGAAACAGCAAGAATTAAGAGAGCAAATCCTGGAAAGAGGCCACGACACATTAAGGCTTTACGGCAGCATTCTATTAAAAAATGCTGGAATATCAATCGGAATGATGCCACCAATAGTCGAAGATGACCATGAATTTGGGCCATGCTTGCTGGACGGGACTCACAGAGCCTATCTAGCTAGACAATTAGGCGTTAAAAGCCTTGCCGTGCTTCGGATATGCGGAGTACCGAAAGAAATGCCAATGATACCATTGCCGAATCAATGGAATGAGATAATTGAATATGGAATAATAC
>JBAXKN010000063.1:0-2226 GCA_037135295.1 Candidatus Saccharimonadota bacterium | reverse complement strand
ATGTTTATGTTTTTGGTATAATCTATGACAGAGTTAATACGAAAATCTATGAATTACTAAAAATATAGGGGACTTTATTGAAAAAACATTATTTTAAACCAGAATTTGTAGCGGCATTTTCAGCTCTAACTAGCTTGATAGTTCTTGGTACTATTATCTACCATTATATGGAAGGCTGGTCATGGATTACATCACTTTATTTTGTAGTTGCGACTTTGGCTACTGTCGGTTATGGTGATATTCATCCAACCAATGATGCGTCTCGATTATTCACAGTATTTTTTATTTTAATTGGTGTAACGGTTGCGGTATCATCGATTAGTGTGATCGGGACTAAGTATTTAGCTAAACGTGAGGCTAAAATAATTCATAAGTCTAAAAAATTGGAAAAAAATGACTAAATCAGAAATCCGCAAGGATTATTTTAGGGACGAGTATGTTATTATTGCCCCGAACCGTGCTAAACGTCCGCATAGGGTAGGTACGATTGATGAAACAACAAGTATTTGTCATTTTTGTCCAGCAAATTTTGCCAATGAAACAATCACTTATCAGAAAAATAATTTTGATGGTGATTGGGAGATAATGTCGGTCGTAAATAAATTTTCTGCACTAACTCCAGAAAATTCTAGCGCCTATGGTCAAACAGAAGTAATTATTGAAACGCGTCAACATGGACTGGATATAAATGATTTCTCGGTCGATCATATTGTACGTGTTTTTAATGCTTATATTGATAGGTTTATGGTTCTGAGAAACATGAATGGCATCAAGCATGTTATCATCTTTAAAAACGAAGGTGGCAAGGCAGGTGCCTCAATTTCGCATAGCCATTCTCAGGTAATTGCTTTGCCGATACTGCCTCCACAGGTAGAGCACGAGGCCAAGGCTTATAATAAATATCGACTTGAAAATTCAACTTGCCCATATTGTGACATTATTGACAAAGAAACTGACAAACCGCGAGTTGTATGGCAAGATGAAAATTTGTTTGTCTTGTCACCATACGCCAGCAACTCCCCATATGGGGTTTGGCTGTTGCCTAAACGTCATGTTTGTCTAATATCGGATTTAACGCGAAGTGAAAAAGAATCTATTGCAATTGCGCTAAAGATGGTCCTGGGCAAATTAGATGAATTTGGTATTTCATATAATTATTTTATAGAAAATGCGGTGAATAATGAGGATTATCATATGCATATTAAAATTGCTCCGCGTCCTAATATTTGGGCTGGTTTAGAATTAGGAACAGGTATTGTGATTAATCCAATATCACCAGAGTTTGCGACTAAAATTTATCGTGGTGAAGTTGAAATCGAGAGTGATCCGAAGTTTTAAAAAGTCGAAGGTTAAATCCAATCAGCTCCGTTCAAATAAATAATCTGACATAAATGCCAGATTATTTATTTGGTCGGGGTGAAAGGACTTAAACCTTCGACCTCTCGGTCCCAAACCGAGCGCGCTATCAACTGCGCCACACCCCGATGATGTGTTTCGCTTATTAAATTATATCGTAAAATGTAGTTTATATCTAGTAAATTGTTATTTAATAGTAGTGAAAGGACTTAGTCGCGTTCCGCGACCCCGAAACTTTCGGACTTGTGGCATAGCCACAAATCTGAAAGGTTTCCTTGCGACCCGCAGACTTGCGGGTCTCACCTTCGACCTCTCGGTCCCAAATCGAGCACCCTGCCCGTCCTGTCGTCATCCCTGAACTGTCGTCCAAATAGACAGGGACAGACCAGGCGGGGCTATCAACTGCGCCACACCCCGGCGTCAGAGCTCGTCTTTTAGCTCGTAAACAAACAAGTTTGTTTACTTCACTTTTTTGACGGCTCTTCCTTAAAGTATTTCAAACATTCGCTGCCTCGCGAATTGGTTTGAAATACTTATTCAATCTCATACAGTATGACTGCAGAACAATAGAAATTATATTAAGACCTCTTGCAAAATAACCACAGGATTCATAACCTGCCATTTTTGCCCCAAATACAACAAAAACCTCCATATAGCCACCACAATACAAAAATTACATTTTATACTACGTCTGACTGTCCATAAACAGCCAGCTTTCGCTCAACGTATCTAAAGATATGCTTCACTCAATCTAACTGTTTTTGAACTAGCCAGAACATAGTCTAAATCTGTAGTTTTTGTATTGTGGGGGCTATAACGTAACTACGGTTATGTTTTGTCGGTTTTTGTGCATTTGGGACAAAAATCATC
>JBAXKN010000062.1:0-2235 GCA_037135295.1 Candidatus Saccharimonadota bacterium | reverse complement strand
ATACGTAGATTCAATATGGGAAGTAAAAACAGTTTTACATACAAATGAAGGTGATGATGGTCGTCCAATATTATTTAAACCTCATTTAGGTATACATAATTATACCTGTATAATTGGAGGTAAAGTAGATAATATATATGATGCATTTGATGAAGTAAGGGACTTATATGAAGAAAAATATTAAACCTAAATCACAATCAATAAAGATTCATCGTCAAGATATATTTGTTTCAACTGTTGTTGTAGTCAGATCTGAGCCTAAAGAGGTTAATAAATATATAACAAAGCTCCAAAAATTATTAAATTTAAATTATACAAATTACGAAATTATTATAGTAGATAATGGCATTTCGGTTGAGGAAATAAAATCAATAACTTATCTTCTAGCTGAATTGCCGTGTATAAGAATTATAAAACTTTCAAACTTATTAAAATACGATAGTGCTGTTTTTGCTGGGCTAGAGGTGTCAATTGGTGACTGCGTTTGTACGCTTGATCCAGCTATAGACCCTGTTGAAGAAATACCTAATTTTATAGAAAAAAATAAATATTACGACGTTGTGCAAGGTATCAGTATGATACCTATCTTAGGTGTCTTTGGGAGTGGCCTAGGAAGAAAATTTTTTTATTGGTATAATCGTAAATATATAGGTATTGACATACCTATTAATGCAACTCACTTTGCATCATATAGTCGTAGAGCAATTAATTCATTGAATTCTTATGGTCGTAATTACAGGCATATTAGACATCTTGCTAGGCGAATAGGTTATGGGTACACAACTCAAGAATATACTCCTACGGATAACCCAAGCAATCAACGACGTCTTAAGAATGGTGTTTTTGAAGCATTGGAAATCGTAACTAGCTATTCAACACATCCTTTACGATTTGTGACGTGGTTGGGGCTATTTGCAGGCATTATTAATGTTGTCTATGCTTGTTATATTGTGGTATTAAATATTTCACTATCAAACCTGGCACCTGGTTGGACGTCCACGTCTATGCAATTGTCTTTGATGTTTTTTGTCTTGTTTATTATTATAGTTATTCTTTCAGAATACATTGGAAGAATTATTACAGAATCTTACCGTGAGCCAAATTATTTGGTGGCAGATGAATTAGTAAGTACAGTTGCGCTTGCGAATGTTGATAGACGAAATATAAAAAAATAGTATGCCCAGTCAAGACATTCAAAACAAAATAAGAAAAGAAAAATCTGATTGGGATTTCCCAGATTTTATTGTTGATGAAATAGAGTTAAAAAATAATAAGTATTGCATATGCGTGTTTGTTGTTAACGAAGGTGAACGTGTTCAAAATCAGCTTAAAAAGATGAAAAAATATTCATCTGTAGTTGATATTATTGTTGCTGACGGTGGTAGCACTGACGGATCGCTTGACTTAAAATTTCTAAAAAGTCAAAATGTTCGTGTACTATTAACTAAAAAAGGTAGAGGAAAACTATCTGCACAGATGCGAATGGCATTTGTATGGGCCTTATACGAAGAATACAAAGGTATTATTGTTGATGGTAATAATAAGGATAATATTTCAGCTATTCCAGATTTTATAAAACTTTTAGATGAAGGTTATGATCATATAGGAAGTGAATGTTATGGGAATATAAATAACAACAAAAGTTAATGTTATTAATAGTGTGGTTTTTGTGTAGTTAAAAAGCCTAGACGGTGAATGCCGGCGCCACGCTTTTATATTAAAAATAAGCGATACAACAAAAACTATTAATATCAATGCCATCATTCTTTGTAATGGTATTAACTGTAAACCAGGTCTATAGTATCCAGTAATATTAATCAAAAAAGCTATAATCCCATAACTTAACATATACCAAAAAGGTCTGCGTAGATGCTTTCTGCCTAAAGTTTTTAAAAAGATATACATTGATGCACCACCTAGAATAATAGTTATCCAAATATAGCGCATACCAGAATTAAAAAGAAATGGCAGTAAAGTGTTCCAGCTAAGATATCCTTTGTGACCTGTTCCAAAATACCAGCTCTGATCGGCGGGAACGTCAATGAATGCATATTGAATGGCTGACATCGGGTGGCCTTTCGTTAATAAAGTGTATGAGATTATTGCAACCGCCAAGATAATTAACAACTTGACCGCAAGGTTGATAAGATTTCGAAAGTGACGTAATGATTTATTACGAAATATAACTACAAAACTGACCAAGGCGTATGCTGCTATGGCGGCAACACCTTGTTC
>JBAXKN010000061.1:0-2393 GCA_037135295.1 Candidatus Saccharimonadota bacterium | reverse complement strand
TTTCCTAATATCTTTACGACTTTCTGACAACCTTTGTTAAATTTTTGACTGTATTCATTTTTTACATAAGTTATGAATTTATCAATTTCATCTTTTTCTGTTATGTATTTTTCTTTTAAATAAGGGATCAAAAAATTAAAAGCTTCTTTTTCGTTCATTCCTCGTATTTTTTCAACAATCTCTTTTGAGACTCGCTCTGTAAAATCAACACCATGCAAAGAAGCTTTAGTACATCCAATATACCAGTTATCGGCGTCTTTTTTGACGTCTAGTTTGATTTTATATTTTATGTCTTGTTTTTTAATATTAGTCATATCTGAATTGTAACATTCAAACTAGATAATAACACCACCACCCAAACAAATACCTCAAAAACTATATTCTTTTTCTAGTTTCCAAGGTCCAACCTTGGAAAATTACAACACTTTCATTAAGTGCTACATTTTAGCAATAATATCACCTATTTCATCAAGGCTATGTCTGTAATCTTGTTCGTCTGTTATAAAATCTACATATTTATCTGGGGTTGTATTATTAAGTCGTTGAGGTTTGACCCATTCAGCATGCTTATCACCCAACCAGTAACCCAGACTTGACCATTCCCATATCATATATTGGCTAGGATTTCGATGGATATATCGTGTAATATATGTTAGATAATTGTCATCATATATCCTTGAGGCTTTGAATATTCCTTGAAACAATGAACCGACACGATCATATTTTTTGTTAAAATAAGTTGTATATGCCGAACATACTGATCGTAATAATCTAGTTATTGCGTCTATTTCAATCTGATAAAATAGTACATGGAAGTGATTAGACATTAAACAAAAGGCGATAATCTCGACCTCTTTTGCTAGCCAATCATATTCACGCCCCTTGTTATCTGTCACAGGATAATCACTAAGATATCTTTTAAATAAATTCAAAAATACGGCATAGTCTTCATCTTCAATAAAAATATCTCTCTTTTCAACACCCCGGTTATACACATGATAATATGAATTCGAATCATAAAGTTTAATGATATTCCGACTAGGCATAATATTATAATACAGTTATTTATAAGCTTTTACAAAGTAGTGACTAGTTTCCAAGGTTGAACCTTGGAAAATTACAACGTTTTTTAATTAATTACTCCACCACCTAAACAGATATCGCCGTCATATATTACGACGGATTGACCTGAGGCAATGGCGCGCTCGGGCTGATCTAGGTCTAATTTAAGGGTGTTATCATCACCTGGACTTAGTACAGCCCCTAGAAGGGGTGCTCGGTGACGAACTCGTATTTCATACCTGCCATTAACTGGCGCTTCGTTAATCCAATGCAAATCAGTCAAATTTATAGTTTTTTTCCATAATGCATCATCATTTAGGTCAGTCGTGACGTAAACTTCATTTTTTCCCATATCTTTACCAACGACATAATACGGCATTCCACCACCCAAATCTAAACCATGACGTTGCCCAAATGTATAAAATATCGCCCCGTCATGACGTCCCAATACTTTGCCAGATTTTTTATCAATAATATCACCTGGTTTTGAGTCGACATAAAGACTTAGAAAATCACGAATTCCAACCTGACCGACAAAACAAATACCTTGTGAGTCTTTTTTAACTGCAGTTGTTAAGCCTCGTTTTTCGGCCATTTCACGCACCTGGGGTTTAGTAAATTCGCCAATTGGAAATAATGTTTTACCCAGCGCTTCGGATGTAACACGGTACAAAAAGTATGTCTGGTCTTTATTCCCATCAACTGACATTTGTAGGTAGTAGGTAGTAGGTAGTAGGTGGTGAGTATCAGTTATTTTTTCTTTTTTACTATTTACCCCTTCGACTACGCTCATGGTCTTCGGCATATACCAACTACTATCTACTACTTTGGCATAATGTCCAGTTGCAATCATATCGGCGCCATCGGCAAGCGCGGCATCAAGGAATAATTTAAATTTTACTTCTTGATTACACATAATGTCTGGATTTGGAGTGTGCCCTTTTTTATATTCATCAATCATATAATCAACAACTGCCTGTTTATATTGCTTTTCAAAATCAAAAACCTTGAAATCAATCCCCAATTGCACCGCCACACGTTTAGCATCGGCTAAATCATCAGCCCAGGGGCATTTTACGCCTGGCAAATCGGCTGTCCAATTCTTCATATAAATACCAGAGACGTCATAACCTTGTTCGACCAATAAGGCTGCAGCCAGCGAAGAGTCAACTCCACCGCTCAAACCAACATAAATTTTTGTTTTTTTATTCATTACTATTTACCAGTAACATAAAAGACTACAATTTTAACAATTTCACTGGTTGCCAACCACCAACCGCGCGGTGTCAACCACCACCAAAATGACCAATCTTTATCAGTCCGAGTTGGGC
>JBAXKN010000060.1:0-2457 GCA_037135295.1 Candidatus Saccharimonadota bacterium | reverse complement strand
CTTCCAAGTAAATGTCCTGTCTTCGTAAACTTGCAGATGAACGATAACGTCTTTGCCCATCAAATCTTTGGTGGCACTATTAAATGGGTTTATAAAATCCATCATATTCAAGCCCCATTGACCAAGGGTTGAACCAACTGGTGGACCAGCCGTTGCTCGACCAGCCGGTATTCGTAATTTCAGATTTCCTATAATTTTTTTTGCCATAACTGGGGTATTATACCTTACGTACCTGTAATGCGTCAAGTTCAACTGACGTGTCACGACCAAACATACTTACCATTACTTTTACTTTACCTTTTTGAGTGTCAATTTCGGCTATTGATCCGTCGAATCCTTTGAAAGGTCCATCAGTAATACTAATAACTTCGCCAATTTCAAAATCTATATTATGTTTGGGGTCTTCGACACCCATACGTCGTTTAATTTTAGTAATTTCACTTTCAGACACAGGGGTTGGTTCTGTTCCGGTACCAACAAATCCAGTTACGCCAGGAGTATTACGTATAATATACCAAGTTTCATCAGTTAATTTCATTTCAACTAGCGCGTAGCCCTGAAAAATTCTTTTTTCGACAACTTTTCGTTTGCCGTTTTTAATTTCAATTTGTTTTTCTTTGGGTACCATAACATCAAATATTTTATCAGCCATATCGACTGCATTAATACGTTGCCTAATACTGTCGGCTACTTTTTCTTCGTATCCACTGTAGGTGTGAATGGCGTACCATTGACGTGATGAATCGTATCGGTTTTTTGACATAACTTCCTTTTTTGACCCGTCGGATGGCAGGTTATTATATGATTAATTTAAATAATTGGCTGAAAGCCCAATCCAAAGATACTATTAAAACAACAAACATAGCCGTAAATATTATTACTGCTCCTGTCATTCCCCACGTTGCTCTGCGGTCCGGCCATCGAACTTTCTTTAATTCAATCCATGAACCCTTGAAATATCCACCAATAGCAAACAACGCAGCCATAGGTTTGTTGTTTGTACTTTTAGGTTTGATAGTCTTAAGTACTGATTTGATATTAGGCTTGAAGTTTTTGATAGCCACTTGTTTTTCTCTCCCTAATTAAATAGTCTGCTCATGGCAGACTGTCAAGTCTTAATATAGTTGAAAACAAACAAATAGTCAATGGCTAATGTCATTTTTTTACCGGTAAAGTGAAACTAAAGGTTGAACCAAAATTAAGTCGGCTGGTCAATTTGATTCGTGTGCCGATTTTGTGGGCAAGTTTAGATGCAACATATAGACCAAGCCCAGTACCGCTGCTTTCTCGGGTTCTGTAGTCTTCGCTTCGATAAAATTTTTCAAATACTTTAATCTGATCGGTTTTGCTGATACCAATACCTGTATCTTTGATTGCAAAAATTATTGTGTCGTTTTTTTGTTTGATAATGAAAGTCACGCTGCCAGATTTTGTATATTTAATAGCATTTGTTATAAAGTTTTGTAACATCTCTTCTAAATATAACCTGCTGGCATAAACCTTACCTATTTTCGATGACATATCTAGGTTTAGGTGTATTTTTTTTGATTTAGCTTCATCTGTATATTTATCATATAATTTGTGAGCCATTTCGCTGACGTCAATATCTTCTGCGCTGTTGGCGACTCCTCGTTCGGCTCGTGATAATGTGCTAAGGTCATTTACCATACTAGCCAAAAAAACTACTTGTTCATGTGCCAAATTAACTGCATCTGTCAGCATCCCAGTTGTAACATCTGGGTGTTTCATCATCACCTGGACATTCGAAATAGTGCCTTCTGCGATTGTAATCGGCGTACGTAACTCGTGGCTAACAACACTTATAAATTCATCTCTTTCTTCTTCCAGACTTTTCGATTTTGTTATGTCACGCAAAATAACGATATAGCCATCATGAGTTTCGGTTTTTTTAGATCGACTGAAACTACTTCGAATTGGTGAATAAGTTACTTCTAGCCGAACTTTATCGTCCTGGCTAAAGATAAAATATAAATCATCACGTTTGCCAACTGTTTTTGATTTCTTAAATTCTTCGATAAGGCTTACTTTATCGCCTTTACCATCGATTAACGGCAGTATTTCATTAATATGATGCCCATTCAGGCTGATATTTGTATCCAGTAAGTTCAAGCTGGAGGCATTATATATTTTGATAATACCATCCATATCAGTGCTTATAACAGCATCAGCAAGGTTATTAACAATTGTTAATACTCGGTCACGCTGTAATGATTCTTGGGCCTTGCTATCAGACAACTCTTTTTTGGTTGTTTCCTGGGATTTTAATATATACATAATTACTATCCCGGTTATTGTAATTGCTACAAGTGTTACTATGTCGTTAATAATAATTGTTTGATTAACTCTGAACCATAGTAAGATATCTATAAATACGATAACAGAAAGTGCTAGAATATTGATTTGAAAGCCACGTTTTGGAAAATATAAATATGATGC
>JBAXKN010000059.1:0-2527 GCA_037135295.1 Candidatus Saccharimonadota bacterium | reverse complement strand
TTCTGTTTTTGCAGGTGTTGGCGAACGTACACGCGAAGGTAATGATTTATATCACGAAATGAAAGAATCAAAAGTGCTTGATAAAACCGCTCTCGTATTCGGTCAAATGAATGAACCGCCAGGAGCTCGTCTTCGAGTCGCACTATCTGCCCTAACGATGAGCGAATACTTCCGTGACCAAGAAAACAAAGATATATTGTTATTTATCGACAATATATTTCGATTTACCCAGGCGGGATCTGAAGTCTCGGCCTTACTAGGAAGAGTACCGTCTGCAGTTGGCTATCAACCAACTTTGGCACAAGAAATGGGTCAATTGCAAGAAAGAATAACTTCAACCGACAAAGGATCGATTACATCCGTCCAAGCTGTTTACGTGCCAGCCGATGACCTAACTGATCCAGCGCCTGCTACAACATTTTCCCACCTTGATTCTACCGTAGTGCTATCAAGAGGATTATCAGAACTTGGTATCTACCCAGCCGTAGATCCTCTAGATTCTACCTCAACAGCTCTTGACCCAAGTATTATCGGTGAAGACCATTACAACGTTGCTCGTGGTGTCCAGGGAATATTACAACGATATAAAGACCTTCAGGATATCATCGCCATACTTGGAATGGATGAATTGTCCGAAAAAGACAAATTAACAGTCTCACGAGCTCGCAAAATTCAAAAATTCTTATCACAACCCTTTTTTGTAGCCGAAGTATTCACTGGAGTACCTGGAGCATACGTTTCGCTGTCTGATACAATTAATGGTTTTGCAGAGATTCTTGACGGTAAACACGACGAAAAAAGCGAACAATCCTTTTATATGAAAGGTTCAATCGCAGAGGTAAAATAATGACTAATTTTCATCTTAAAATAATATCTCCTAAACGTATTCTTTTTGAAGAGGATGCAACAGAAATAACCGTACCAACAAAAGCTGGTGAAATTACAATACTAGCCAAACATGAACCGATGGTGTCCCAACTATCTATGGGTGGTTTAATTATCAAAGATGGCAAAAAAGAACATGTCGTTGCCGTTTATGGTGGCTTTATACACATCGAAAAAGACGGTAACGTCATAGTTTTGGCTGATAGCGCCCAACATATTTACGAAATTGACGAAGAGCTAACAAAAGAAGCTATTAAAAAAGCCGAGATCGCAATTACAAAAGCCCGTAAATCACGCGAAAGCTTTGCTACTAGTGAAGGCGATTTATTACATTCCCTTTCACACGAAGATCATAAAATACTTGCCGAGACCCAGGCCGAACTGTTGATGAATTTTACTCGTTTGAAAATTATTCGCAAACATCGATCACATCACGGTGCACGATACGATAACCAATAACTTTTAACTTGTATTAGTTCTTGAATAATAAATAGTAGCTTTTTTCAATATCATTTGATTAATCTTGGACAATGATTCACGAGCCGTATTTTGATTAATCTTAGACAATGATTCACGAGCCGCATCTAGGGTTTTATCAACCACATATGGTGGTGTATCCAGCATAATACGAGCCAGCGACAAATGAATATCTTTTGGTTTAATATATTCATAATCAGCAGCTTGACTATGAACTAAACCATTAAAACCATCTATTACATCACATCTTTCTTGAAGGATTTGTTCACGACCTTGCCCTTTTATTGTAATACCAATTACTCTATCATGTGAATTCTTGCGACCACCAAACAATTCTACGCTATCAGGTTCAACTTTCAGCGGACTGCGTAATGATGGTACATTATAAAATAAATAATAATTTACATCATCTAACTCTACGTTTTGTATGGCAGTACTGCCTAGGCTACAAAATATTGCCCGTGATTCTCGTTTTTCAATAATATTTATCGCAGGGTGAGTTTCTGCTCCTTCACCTCTTATATTTACAACATAGCTAGGGCAATTTTTGCGTATTGTATCAATAACAGAGTCTATTACCACATCGTGAATCGCTTCGCGGTAAACTGACAACCCTAATTCACCTAGTCTACTGCTTGGTTTTACAGTAGCTGTTTCATAACCTAGCCCATAATCTGACTTATTATATTGCTCACTAGCTCTATATGATCTTTTCTGAATTGTCATTATAAATATTTCATTAATTGTCGTTTCTGGTATCGTATTATACTATCAAAATAGCTTGCAATCAAGTAAAATTATTAGTTAATATATATATCAAAAATAAATGAAGGCTATTTTTTATTTAACGATTTTTTGTAATTTATATTGATTGAACCACTTCTCAATACCGTAACCCCATTTTCATTAACTCTGATAACCGTTGATGCCAGATTATTAGCAAGATTACCACCGTCAATATAAAAATCTACCATATCACCAAAATAACCCTGGGCTTGTTTAACTGTTGTTGCAACCGGCTGACCAGGACTGTTAGCGCTTGATGTTAATAATGGACCAGTTGTTAATAAAAGCGATACAAGTTCTGGGTCAGATACTACACGAAAAGCTAAACTATTGAGTCCTTGATGGATATATTCAAGTGAATCATCGACAGGAATAACTA
>JBAXKN010000058.1:0-2599 GCA_037135295.1 Candidatus Saccharimonadota bacterium | reverse complement strand
CGCCACGACCACAAACTTTAAATCCAATACCGTCTTCTTCGACACGTAAACTGACGTTTGTTTCTAGTTCCCTTTTTAATCGTTCGCCAATTTGACGCGATGTATTAAATTGACTCTCTCTACCCTTCATTGGACTGGTGTTTGGTCCTAGATAAATACTAATAGTTGGTGGTTCAATATCGATTACGGGCAAAGCCTCGGGATTATCGCAATCAGCAATCGTTTCGCCAATATGAGCATCAGTTATGCCAGTCAGTGCCACAATATCGCCAGCAATTGCACTGTCAATTTCTTCACGATTTAATCCACGATAGCCAAAAACCTTGTCAATTCGTGAATTAATTTGTTGACCATCGCGTTTGATTAATATTATCGGCAGACCTTTTTTGACAACACCTCGAGTTACCCGCCCAATCGCATATTTACCAACAAATAAATCGTATTGAAGCGCTGTTACTAGTAATTGTAATCCGCCATCTGGCTCGACAGTTGGGGCTGGGATGTCATTTATTATGGCATTGAAAATCGATGTTAATTCAGTGTGTTCGCTGGGATTATCGGGTAATTCTGACCAAGCTTTGCCTTCGCGCCCAATCGCATAGTAAACTGGATAGTAAAGTTGACTTTCATCAACCGCTAGTTCTAGGAATAAATTAGCAATTTCATCAATCACTTCATCAATTCGCCTAGCCGGTTTATCGATTTTGTTGATAATAACGACTGGTTGCAAACCTAGTTCAAGGGCCTTGGTCAACACAAATTTAGTCTGAGGCATTGGGCCTTCCTGAGCATCAACAATTAGTAGTACGCCATCAGCCATATTAAGAGTTCGTTCGACTTCACCACTAAAATCAGCATGTCCAGGGGTATCAATAATATTAATTTTGTAATCACCATAATAAACCGACGTTTGTTTAGCGGTAATTGTAATACCACGTTCGTGTTCTTGGTCGCCACTATCCATAATTAATGTCTGTTCCATTTCGGCTTGATTGAAACGAAAAGTATTGCTTTGTTTTAATAAACCATCAACAATAGTAGTCTTGCCATGATCAACATGGGCAATAATGGCCACATTACGAATTTTTGAACTGTCATTCATCAATTTATTCCTTTAACGATATTGGGGCATTCAGCCTAGATTAGACTTTAATTAAACCCGCCTATGCGGGTTCATCATCTGTGCATTATAGCAGAAAATTAGGAATATTCAAGCATAGCGGGATAAAATCCTCCATAGCCCAAAGGGCGACGGAGGATTACCCTCAACAAACAAATCCTCCATAGCCCAAAGAGCGAAGGAGGATTACCCCTGACCCACCTACACATTGCCAAAAAAACCACAATTAACTAAAATGACGACATAAATACCACTTAAACAAAAAAGGAAATAAATATGTCGTCACAGTCAATTGTAACTCAAAATAGGAAGTTTTTATTAAATTCTATTGGTAATCAGTTACCAAAAAAGATACAAGGTTTATTTTGTTTTGGAGTTAGAGCATTTAGCTTACAACCGTTAGTATCATGTAATAGTAATGCACGTATGTCTCATTTGGGTAATAGAGTAGCCGCTGAACAACAAATGTATCGTCTTTTACATCATCCTAAACTGTTTTTATTAGTTTGGCGAGCTATTGCTAAACAACTAGCATTGACTTCGAAAAGTTTAGTTAATGTCGATTACTCTAATCTTGGTTCACTGGCTATTTTAGGTTTTGGATTACAGACTAAACATGGTCGCGCTTTACCAGTCTTGATGCGATCACTAGCCTCTAATACTCAAGGTCAAAAGAAAACTCATCCTAAATATCATAAGCTTAAAAAGTCTTATTTGCAGTGGAAAAAACAAGTACAAGCTGATCAATTTAGTTTTGTAATCAAGAGCCTAAGATTACTTGCCTATGTCTATAACTGTCAACCTAGATTAGTATTTGACAGAGGGTTTGTACATAAGGGAATAGTTCAATTCCTTTGTCGTCGACAGTGGTTATTTTATCTAAGAATGCGTAGTGATTACTACGTTGAATACGCTGGACAATATCAATTAATCAATCAACTCAAACCTGGCGAATATAAAATTTACTGGGAAGGCGAACTATTACGGTTAATAGTCGGTAAACCTAAAAAACGGACTAAAGAACCATGGTATATTTTAACTAACGATAACAACACAGCTGTAAAAAAGATATGGAGTTATTATTATCACAGATTTGAGATTGAAGAGAGTTTTAGGGATCTGAAAAGTTTACTAAAATTAAAAGGTTCACGAGTTAGAACCTGGGAAAGTCTGAGAGTTATTCTGTGTTTTATGAGTCTGGCATTGATTTGTGCCTTACGTGAAACAATGATAAATAAACTAACCCAAACTACAGTCCAAAAAACACAAGGAGCTCCACCATCTACCACTAAGCCAGTAGTTCATTCCAAAAAAACACTCAGTTTAGTTCGTATATGGCAAGAAACCATTCAACGAGCATTACGTCATTCAGTTTTAACAGATTGGAGTTTGTGATTATGGGGCAATGTGTAGGTGGGTCAGGGTCTGTCCATACTCAAATAGATCGTAGACACATCACTCAATTATAATAGTTAGTGT
>JBAXKN010000057.1:0-2799 GCA_037135295.1 Candidatus Saccharimonadota bacterium | reverse complement strand
TATGGAAGGATAAATATATGAAATTACTCGTAACCGGTGGAGCAGGGTTTATTGGCTCCAATTTTATTCGTTATTGGCTGAGTAAGCATCCGAGCGATTCAATCGTAAATTTTGATTTGTTAACCTATGCCGGCAACTTGGATAGTTTGCGTGATATTGAAAATAATCCGAACTATAGTTTTGTAAGAGGCGATATTTGCGATGCCGGTGCTGTTCGCGATGCAATAAAAGGTGTTGATATTATTGTGCATTTTGCGGCTGAGTCACATGTTGATCGGTCAATTGATAATGCGAGTCCGTTTATTCACACCAATGTCCTGGGAACGCAAGTTTTATTGGATGCCGCTAGGCATCATGGTAACACCCGCTTTCATCATGTTTCAACGGACGAGGTTTTTGGCTCCCTTGATATTGATGATCCTAAGTTTAACGAAAATACACCCTACGATCCACGTAGCCCATATAGCGCTTCTAAAGCGGCCTCAGATCATTTAGTGCGCGCCTATTGGCACACTCATAAGTTGCCAATAACTATTTCTAATTGTACAAATAATTATGGCCCGTACCAATATCCAGAGAAGCTAATTCCATTATTTATTACTAATTTATTTGACGGCAGAAAAGTACCGGTCTATGGCCGCGGTTCGAACATCCGAGATTGGATTTATGTTGATGATCACAACGCCGGCGTAGAGGCGATAATTTTGAAAGGTAAAATTGGGGAGACTTATTGCTTGGGTGGTGAAAATGAATTGAGCAATTTAGAAATTACTAATGATATCTTACAATTAATGCATCAGGGTGAAGAGATGATAGAATATGTTGAAGACCGTAAAGGCCACGATTTGCGCTACGCCATGGATATTAGTAAGGCCAAACGCGAGTTGGAATGGTATCCAAAGATTGATTTTAAAACCGGACTGGTAAAAACACTTAATTGGTATAAAGAAAATCAAGAATGGTGGCAAGCCTTAAAAAAATAGACACAACATCATGAGAATAGTTATTCTGGGCGCGCAAGGCAATTTGGGTCAACAATTGGTGACAGTATTTAAATCCAATACGCTAAATGAAGTAATTGGCTGGGATAAAGGCGAGATCGATATTACGGATCAGGGCTTGGTGAAGAAAAAAATAGCAGATTTAAAACCGAATGTAATTATTAATGCGGTAGCATATAACGCGGTTGACCAAATGGAATCTGACGAAGGCTTTGAGCTGGCCAAAAAACTGAACGCGACTGCGGTTGGATATATAGCGCAAGCTGCGCTGGATAACAACGCGGTGATTGTGCACTATTCAACTGATTATGTCTTTGCTGGTGATAAAACAGAAGGCTACACGGAAAGCGACCAGCCGAGTCCTATTAGCCGCTATGGTGAAAGTAAGTTAATGGGTGAGCAGGAAATCATCCGCTTGAGTGGTCGTGGGTTAAAATGGTATTTGATTCGTACTTCAAAATTGTTTGGCCCGAAAGGCGAAAGCGAGGTGGCGAAACCAAGTTTTTTTGATGTAATGCGCAAATTAGGTGAAGAAAAAAAGGAATTGGAAATCGTGGATGAAGAAATGAGTTGTTTTACCTATACGCCAGATTTGGCCGCACAAACTAAGGAAATAGTGGAAGGGGATTACGGCTATGGAATTTACCATGTGGTTAATTCTAAACCAGCCACCTGGTTTCAAGCTGCTCAATTTATGTTTCGCCAGATTGGTAATAAAATAAAATTAATTCCAGTGTCGAGCGAAAAATTTCCTCGACCAGCCAAGCGGCCAAAGTATTCGGTTTTAGTTTCAACTAAGTTGAAAAAGATGAGAAGTTATCAAGACGCTTTAAAAGAATATTTGAGTATTAAATAAAATAATGAAAAAACAATTTAAAATAACGTTACTTGTTTTAATACTTATTGTCATTTCAGTTTTATATTATTTCATTATTGATTCAGAAACGTATATTGAATGCAAAGAAAAAACGTTTGATGCATTTTTATGTGATTCAAAAGGATTTATTGGTGATATTAGAATATTTTCATGTCCTTGTGGCAACGGTAAGACTAAAATCGCTACCGATTTTATCTTATCTCCAGGTGCTTTTGACGCTTTAGATTTAGATCCTAAAACATTAAAATACGACAAGTCAAATAAAATTTATTCAGATAAAAACGGAATCTATAAATATGAATGCACAGATGCATGCGCAGGGCGTCACCCTTGCGTGATTGATCCATCGGTAACCTGTTCACTTAATATATTGAAAAAATATTAGTAATTATCACTATGAAATGAATAATCTTGTCTGGTGGATCAGGTACACGCTTGCCATTATTAACAAATATAACTAACAAGCAACTTTTGCCATTACTATAAGACTTAAAACAATGTATTTGTATAAAATAAATTATGTCAAAACAATTTAAAATTACTATAATTATTTTAACAATATTTTTAGCTTTGTTTTTGATTTATTTTTTGTCATTATTGGGTGTTGTTGATTTTATTAAGTTAAAGGAAGAAATGTTTCCAACTTATTATAGTGAGAAATTTGAAAATGAGGGCTGGTCATGTAAAACCGTCCGCGATATTGAAGAAAAAAATGGTAATATTGTAATTATTGCTGAATGTGATTGTGGTAAATTATTATTTAATTGTAAGATTGCAGGATATTTTGAGGATTCTGAATTTAGAGACTTTAAAAATGTAGAAGCAAAATCTTTGCAGTATAATAATACCTTGGAAATGTATGAGGATAAAAATGGTTTTTATAATTTTCAATCCTTTACAAATAACAAATCCATTTATATT
>JBAXKN010000056.1:0-2856 GCA_037135295.1 Candidatus Saccharimonadota bacterium | reverse complement strand
TGGCTGGGTTTGCGTTTTTGACTCAGTCTACTGCGCAGACCAAAGAAACTATTAAATGGGAAGATGGAAATGAATACCCACTTGTAAAAGTGCATATTTCTTCAGCTTCACACCCATTCTTTACTGGTGAAGAAAAAATCATCGACACCGAAGGTCGTGTCGATCGTTATAAGGCTAAGTTTGCAGCCGCCGAGGCACGTAAAGTCGCTCTTGCTAGCAAAGCTAAAAAAGCTAAAATCACCAAAGCAAAAAAAGCCGAACGATAATTCAAGCCAACTTCAATTTAAAAATTTAACTAACAAACATCTTTACGGAACTACTTGTTGCTGCCTTTTTTGCAATACCTAGGGCAGTTACTGCCGCACCAGCTGGATTCCTAAAGGCACGAAGTGCTGCTCGACCGAATTTAACAGGTCTAATCTTGAGTTTGTCTTCGTATTCAATACCATATTCTCTACCAAGGGCAGTCAGGACGTCACCACCAATAGGTTTTACTATTTCGGTATACGCACCTCCTGCCGCCTCAACAACAGGCGCAATTACAACATCACGTCTATCCCAAGCTTTTTGAGCACCTTCTGATGCAGCCTCATAACCTGAAACTACTTTTTCTGAAGCTTTTGAGGCTGTATCAGAAACACCACTAGCTATTCTTTCTGCATGCTCTTTTACAACACCTCCAACAATTGGAGCTTGCTCTACAGCCATAGCAACTGTTCCACTTACAATTTCAGAAGCTCGCGCTGCTGCACGTCCCATTGGAACCTTTAATCTATCTACTAGACTTCTGCGTTCTGGACTATCAGAAACCTGCTCAACAACATCAACAGTTGTTTCTGCTGTTTCGGAACTTATTGGGTCTTTATTTGGATCTATCATATTTTTTTTGTTTTTTGATTTGTTACTGTATATTACCATACACCTTTGTTTACTTTTTGTCAATATAGATATATGGTATTGTAATTACTACTGTATCTTGAAACGTTATTTTGATATACTGTAAAAATAGACTTGAACAGCAACACATTTAGAAAAAGTAGAAATATGGCAAAAATTAGTATAAACATAGATGAATTAACATCCGAAAGAAACCAACTTACGGATTATTTGTCATCACCCACTGTTTATTCTGACCCGGAATACAAAAATAAGAATAGACGTTTCACTGAATTAGAAAATATATTAGAAAAGGCAAATTTACGGAAAACACTTGAAAACCAACTAATCGAGGCTAATGGTTTAATCAATGAAGAAGGTGAAATAGGCGACCTAGCTAAACTTGAAGTTGACGATATTACGAGCAAATTACAAAAAATTGAAGATGATTTATTTATTATGCTAACATCACGTGATGAAAATGATAGCAAGAACGTTATCATCGAAATAAGAGCTGGTGCTGGTGGCGACGAAGCTAGTCTTTTTGCTGCTGAACTGTATCGAATGTATTTGCGTTATTGCGAATCTCATTCATTACGCACTGATCAGATTAGCGAAAGCGAAAATGACACAGGTGGATACAAAGAAGTTATATTCAGTGTTAAGGGCGAATCGCCTTACGCAACATTAAAATTTGAATCTGGCGTTCATAGAGTCCAAAGAATACCGACTACCGAATCTCAGGGCCGTATACACACAAGTACAGTAACAGTGGCGGTGTTACCAGAAGCTGAAGAGACTGACATACAAATTGACCCAGCTGATTTACGTATCGACATATATCGTGCAAGTGGCCACGGTGGTCAAAGTGTTAACACTACAGACAGTGCAGTACGAATTACCCACATCCCAAGTGGTATGGTTGTGACGAATCAAGACGAAAAATCTCAAATTAAAAATAAAGATAAGGCATTAAGTGTACTCAGAAGTCGACTTCTTCAACAGAAAATCGATTCAGAACAAGCAAAACAAACTGCACAGCGACGTAGCTTAATTGGATCCGGCGACCGTTCGGAAAAAATTCGTACATATAACTTCCCCCAGGATAGAATTACAGACCATAGAATTGGCTATTCAAGAAGCAATATTCCAAGTGCTATGAACGGTGATATCGACGACTTAATTGAGCAATTACAAAACTATGAACGAGAACTTGCAGCCTCAAACGCTAGTAATTAAAGATTGGGTAAGCGATGCCTCAAAACAACTATCTAACATAGGTATATTAAGTGCACACTTAGACGCCGAAATCATACTTTCGCATACATTAAATAAGAACAGAACCTACCTTCATGCACATAGTGATGAACATCTTAACGTAAAAGACCACGACAATGCCACAAAACTACTAAAACAACGTCTGAAACGAAAACCAATTGCTTATATTGTAGGTTTTAAAGAATTCTTTGGCAGAAATTTTATTGTTAATACCAAAACTTTAATTCCCCGCCCTGAATCAGAGGATATTATTTTACTACTAAGAAATATTTTATATACTGACGCCCGATATTATGAAGACACAGAAAAATTATCACTTTTCGATATTGGCACAGGGTCTGGCTGTCTAGGAATTACGGCAAAATTAGAATTTCCTAAACTTGATGTTTTTCTGTCGGACATTGATAGTAGCGCTTTGAAAATAGCTAAAAAAAATGCAAAAAAACTATCGGCAAATGTTGAAATAATAAAAAGTGACCTATTCAATGGATATAATGACAAAGCAGATATAATCATTGCAAATTTACCATATGTCGATAAAAATTGGGTGAGGTCGCCAGAAACTAATTATGAACCTTCGTTAGCTCTTTTTTCAGATAAAGGTGGTAGATTGGTTATTGAAAAGTTGTTAGTTGAAGCTAATAATTCACTTAAGTTAGGTGGTTATGTGTTAATTGAAGCTGACCCAACTCAGCATAAATT
>JBAXKN010000055.1:0-2888 GCA_037135295.1 Candidatus Saccharimonadota bacterium | reverse complement strand
ATATTGATAAGTTATTTATTCGATACTCTGTTGGTAAATTAGTGTATAATTAAATTTATGAAAGATAAAATTGAATTCGACACACGAACGTTTATTATTTTTTGGCTAATAGGGATTGGTATTTGGTTATCAGCACAAGTTGTATTCGCTGGAATAGGACTTGCGAGTGCTGCGTTGGCGATAATAGGAACTTCTTTTATTTTTGCTGTTATCCTTAGTCCGCCTGTTAATCGTTTAGCAAAAATTTTACCAAGTAAAAGTAGAGTTTTAAGCACAGCTATTGCGTATATTACGGTTATAATACTGTTAAGTTTTATTGTATTTTTGGTGATTCCGCCAATTATTGAACAAACTGTGTTGTTTATTCAAAATATTCCAAAATTAGTTGATTCTGCGGTTAATCAATCAGCTTGGCTAACGGATTTAATTCATCATTATAACCTACAAAGTGAAGTGAATAGTGTTCTTGATTCAATTAAAAACAGCGCAACTCATTTTGCATCAGGTATTGGTCCCATATTGGTTGCTAGCGTTGGAAACTTCTTTTCAATACTTACTGCATCTATTTTGATAATCGTGTTGTCGTTTTTAATGCTTGTCGAGGGTCCGTTATGGTTAAATCGATTATGGGGTTTATATACCAATAAAGAGCGTAAAGAGCATCACAAAAAACTGCTTGGTGATATGTATGGGGTTGCAACAAGCTACGTTACTGGACAATTAACGGTTTCGGCAATTGATGGCCTAATGTCTGGTATTACAGTTTTCGTTTTGAGTATGTTTTTCAACGTTCCTATTAATCTAGCCATTCCCGCTACTGCAATAGTGTTTGTAGCATCACTTGTTCCAGTATTTGGAGCTATGGTAGGCGGAATAATCGTAAGCATCGTCTTGGCATTAAATAGTATACCTGCGGCTGTAATCTTTCTTGTTTTCTTTATTTTATATCAACAAATCGAAGCAAATTACATATCACCGACGATTCAGTCAAAACATATTGCGTTGTCGCCGTTAGCTATTTTAACTGCAGTGACTATAGGTATATACATGTTCGGCATAGTTGGCGGTATTATTTCGATTCCAATTGCCGGCAGTATAAAAGTTATACTAGAAGATTACTTATTGGCTGCTAAAAATAAACGGCTCAAAATAAAAGAATCAGTTTAGTTTATAGATTATTTATCTAGGTATTCCCAAATAGAATCTTTTTCAGTGTCGCGGAGTAGTACTCCAAGTTTTAATAATTGATCACGAAGTTCATCAGCCTTTTGCCAATTCTGTTGGCTGCGGGCAGCGTTTCTTTCGATGATAATTCGTTTTGCATCATCAGTTATGTCGGGTGAATTTTCAATTAGTTTTAAACCTAAAGTGTAATCGATTAATTCAAGTAATTGGATTAATGCCTTCTTGTTGATTTTATTTAGACTAGTTCTAGTGATGCGAGAAAAAGCCTCATCGATAATTCGTAATGCTTCGGGTGTGCCTATATCTTCATCAAGCGCTTCAATTATGGCTCTTGGAGTCGCATATAATGAAACTGTTGTTTCATTATGATTAATCTCTTCTTCGCTTTCTGTTGTATCGTTTATCTGGTGACGGATAGCTGATATATTGCGCCAATTATTTAATCGATTTTTTGCAGACTGTAATCCTTCGAAAGTAAAATTACTTTCGTTTCTATAATTTCCTTGCAATACGAACATTCGAAAATCTATAGGCGTAAAACCTTTAGATTTCAAATCACTCAGCTTATAACCGTTTCCAATTGATTTACTTATCTTTGTTCCATTTACCTTAATGTGATCATTATGTAACCAGTAATTACAGAATTTTTGTCCAGTGACTGATTCAGATTGAGCGATTTCGTTTGTGTGGTGCACAGGAATGTGATCTATGCCGCCAGTATGAATATCTATAGTGCTTCCTAGTATTGTAAGCGCCATTGCTGAACATTCAACCGCCCATCCAGGAAAGCCCATTTTTATTTCACTATCGTTATCTAATAAATATCTTGGTGTCTCCCATTCCATATCACGTTTTGCCCCTATGGCTGTAAATTTCCAAAGTGCAAAGTCACTATGACTATGTTTTTCAGGATTATATTCAACTCTGGCGCCAGCTTTTAGGTTCTCTAGGTCAAGATGTGCAAAATCTGCGTATGATGGAAATTTTGATGTTTCAAAATATATACCATCATCAATCTGGTAGGTAAAGCCTTTGTCTTTTAAAATTTTAATTAAGTTTAATTGGTCAGGTATATAGTCAGTTGCTTTGGTGATATATTGTGGAATTATTAGATTTAGTTCATTCATTCCTTCCATAAATTCATCAGTATACTGTTTAGCAACCTCCCAGGCTGTTTTGTGTTCTCTACGTGCGCCTTTTTCAAGCTTATCTTCGCCTTCATCCGCATCACTTGTTAGGTGACCAACATCAGTGATATTCATCACTCTTTTGACTTCATATTCATTTACCATTAATAATCTAACAAGTGTGTCCCAATATATATAACTAGCCCAATTGCCAACATGTGGTGAGTCATAGACTGTCGGTCCACATGTGTATAGCGATACTTTTCCAGAAACTTGCGACACAAATTCATCAGTGTGACCAGTTAATGTATTATAAAACTTTAGAGTCATCGCTATATTCCTTTATTGATTTTTCTGTAGCTTCTAGAAGCTCTGGGATAATCGTATCAATAGATTCATAGACTCGAAAGCCTGCGGCGTATTCATGGCCACCACCACCAAAGAAGCCTGCCACTGTAGCAGAAATTGGTAGATTGCTTCTTATTTTACCAGTTAATTTGCCGTCCGGGTATGTTTTTATGGCTACACCAATCTCGACATTTTCGACAAGACGCATTTCGTCAAGAACCAATACAC
>JBAXKN010000054.1:0-2976 GCA_037135295.1 Candidatus Saccharimonadota bacterium | reverse complement strand
GAAATATTATTTCCAGCCTGTGCAATATGATTATCTAAACCTTTTGGCAGGCTTTTAATAAATTCATTCGCCTGAGCGGTTTTTGCAGCCTTATTCAATTCACTATTTTTGGCATCAGGTTTACCGTAACTGATATTGCTTGCAACCGTACCTGAAAATAATGAAGACTTTTGGGGTATATAGCCAATATGACTATGTAGATCATCCTGCGACACATCACGAACGTCAAGACCATCAATAGTGATTGATCCATTAGACACATCATATAAACGCGAAATTAGATTTAGTATCGTTGACTTTCCACTACCTGTCCCACCAATTATCGCTGTAGTTTGTCCTGGCTTAGCGGTAAAAGAAATATTACACAAAACTGGTTGTTCTGAACCTTTATAGCCAAAATCAACTTTATCAAATTTAACAATTCCCCTTAATTTTTTTGGAAAGTTTTTTGACTTAACTGGATCATTAATTGAAGGCTTTGTTGCAAGAACCTCATTAACGCGTCGTCCCGAAACTGCTGCTCTTGGCACCATTATAAATATCATTGATATCATCAAAAATGCCATAATTGTTTGCATGACATACTGCATTAATGCCAATAAATTACCGACTTGCAAGTTACCAGCATCAATCATATATGCGCCGAACCATACGACAGCCATAGACGCTAGTCCCATTACAAGAATCATCACAGGTTGTAGTAATGTCATAATTCGATTTACGAAAATATTTAAGTCAGTTGACTCGCGATTGGTTTTATCGAATTTTTTTTGTTGTACTTTGTCGTTATTAAAAGCTCGAATAACTCTTATACCAGTAAGCATCTCACGAGTTTGAAGACTTAACTTGTCGACAAGTTTTTGAATAATCGAAAACTTTGGAATAACAACGATGAATAACATTACTATCATCATCACTAAAGCGCCGATTGCTGATAATATTATCCATGACATCGATGGGGCAATTTGATAGGCTTTTATTATTGCACCGACACCCATAAATGGAGCCAAAAAAGCCATTCGAAGCGTCATCGCCATAACATTTTGGATTTGCTGCATGTCGTTTGTAGTTCTTGTAACAAGTGATGATGATGAAAAACTATTAAATTCATTAAGTGAAAAACGTTCAACCTGCATGAATACAGCTTCACGAAGTTTACGAACATACCCGCTAGAAATTCTTGCTGCCAAAAATCCAACGGCAATTGTACATAGTCCGCCAACTAAAGTTATCAATAACATCTGAATACCGTTACTCCAAACGGCATCTATGTCTTTAGCACCAATACCTTCATTAATAATCTTTGCCATATAGTCGGGAAGCGCAAGATTAACATACGCCTGTCCCCAAACTAAGATAATCAATACAATCAACCATGGGATGTAAGATTTAAAATATTTAACTAAGTGTTTCAAATTATCGCCCCTATTACTTTTTAATTCATACTTATCATACTAATTATACAAAAGTATGTTTATCATGTATATAGTAAAATGTATTAATATCTATTTTTTATGTTGATGAGCATTTAAAAGCCAAGCGGCAATTTCCATGCGATAAGGTTCATCAGGGTGCATATCACGAGTTATCGGAGTGCCAAAAACTTCACTAAATTCATCAACAATCCTAATACGCTCACTTGGAATTCCTGATACGCTCATTGATAAAATTTCTAGACCAATTTTATCAGCAGTCGGAATAATATGCCTTGTCACCTTAAAGTGAGCACCGCCGTCTGTTTCTTCCCAAATTTCGTAATCCTCAGGGATATCACCGATACGGCTCTCTGGCAAACTAGTGGACACTGATTCTATTATTTCTTTTTCCATATCTATATTATAGCATATTAATGTGATAATATCAATTATTTATGCTATAATATGCTTATGAGCCAAAGTAGTGACATTGAGGCACCTATAATTCACAGAGTTGATGATATCATTGAAATATCAACGATTCCTATTGAAAACAGAATTTCTCATCTAGCGATGAATAAAGAACCTTTAAATTTATACTTAAACGCTTCTATCATTTCAAAGCTTATAGGCACTAACCCAAAATGGATTAGTGAAACAGCCACCAAATTAGGAATTGAAACGATTAAAAATGACGAGATTGAATCACGCAATAGTTCAGAACTATACCCTGTATATACATTTGAATTACTAGAAAATGAGTTACATTGGCAACGTGACTACAAGAAACTCGATACTTTCATAAGTAGCCGAATGATTGCAGAGTTCATTGGCAGATCAAATTCTTGGACAAGAAAAACATTATTAGAACTTGAAATTGTACCAAAAACTTCCAGAAAATTTCCAAATTATTTATCTTATCATAAGAAAACAGTTAATACCTTTAGGGAATTAATTTTAGAGACGCCATTAAGTGACGGTTGGCATACACTTCGTGAATTAGAGGCGACAACAGGTCAAGAATATGAATGGATAAATAATCGGTTCATAGAAGCGGGGGTATCGTCGGAAAGAAGACGTTCGATAAGCACCGGAAGATTACATAATTTTTACCCAGCAGAATCACTAGACATTATTAACGAATCAGTACTACAAAGGCCTTCTGCTGGTGGCGAGTGGTTAACAGAGAGAGGTATATGTTTAGCAACTGGAATGTCTAAAATTTGGGTAAGTAAAAGAATAGCAGAACGATACTCTGATTTAGCGGAATTAAGGCTGGATGATCAAAAAAATAACAGGTTACATTATCCACCAAATGTCATAGAATATTTAGTAATAGAAGCAAATACAATTAGAGATTGCCCAACAATAGGTGAATTTTTATCAAAAAATGACATTTCTAGAAAAGTAGGCCATGGTGTCCTATGGGTTACTGAAGGTTTAGAAGTTATTGGTGCCACACCAGAGCAAAGACGAAATAGTAAGAATGTAGTTAGAAATTACTACCATCCTGATATCATAGACAAATTATTGGAACTACCAACAAAAATATAATTATTCA
>JBAXKN010000053.1:0-2984 GCA_037135295.1 Candidatus Saccharimonadota bacterium | reverse complement strand
CTTTTTGGGATATGCCGGTATAGGCTAGGATGGTTATGGCGGCTAGGATGGCTATTATTACTATTACGACTAAAAGCTCGACTATTGTGAAGGCTTTTGTTCTCTTCATACAACCTAATATACAGTTCCCCCCACTAAAGCGCAAGCTTTATTGGGCATATTGTAAAAAAATTATTGTTTAATCAAATTTGATTGCTGTCCAGCGAACAGCGATGGAGAAAAAAGGTGGCACCTTGCAAGATTGCAAGGTGCCACCTTTTTTGACTTCTACCACCTACCATCTACTAACTACTACCTACTACCTAACAAATATACTAGTATTTTTTGTTAATCTGTGATTAAATAATAGTGTTCAGAAGCACACGCGTATAATAGCAAAAGGCGAGCGCTTACTTATTCAGCTTTATAGCCAACGGTAAACTCTCTTCTTCGCAAATATCGCATTGAGCGGTCGATCTGACGATATATTATAATCAGATAAGAAGAAAAGAGTACAAATAAGAATATGGCACAGCAAAATCTATTTATCGGTAGCTTAGCATACGCTACTACTGATGACACATTGAAAGCTCACTTCGAGCAAATTGGTGAAGTTACAAGTGCACGTGTTATCACAGATCGTGATAGCGGTCGTTCAAAAGGCTTTGGCTTTGTTGAAATGGCTGATGAAGCAAACAACCAAAAAGCAGTCGATCAACTTGACGGCAAAGAACTTGATGGACGCGCAATTAGCGTCGGTCTAGCTCGACCAAAGGAAGACCGACCTCGTCGTGATTTCGGCGGTAGCGGTGGTGGCGATCGTGGTGGCAACGGCAACGGTGGCGGTTCATTCCGTCAAAAAAGCTGGTAATTAATACCCGAAACCAAATAAATACCTCGCCCTAATCGGCGAGGTATTTATTTAATATCTAACCCCAATTGCCAGGCTATAAACGTAATTTGCTCGCTGGCAATCTTTATAATATGCGACGTTGGTATCGATCTGGTATGACCTGAGTTTTTTTCTAATCGCAGTAACGTCAGGTTTGGATATTTAACATTCTGCAATTTGGCTGTCATCTTGTACGAGTGCATAGGATGAACACGAGTATCATTATCGGCTGTTCTGATGAAAAAAGCCGGATATTTAGTATTAGCATCAATGTTATGATATGGACTCCATTTAATAATTCGATGAAAATCATCAGCATTTTCGGGATCGCCATACTCAGCTGTCCATCGACTAGCCATCAATAATTTTTGAAAATGAATCATATCAAGTAATGGCACTGCACAAACGACGGCCTTGAATAAATCTGGCCGTTGCATACTGACAGCCCCAACTAATAAACCTCCATTACTGCCACCATAGATTGCCAAATGTTTGTTATCGGTATATTTATGTGAATGCAAATATTCTGCACAGGCGATAAAATCATCAAAAACATTTTGTTTTTTATCCAACATACCGTCCCTATGCCATCTTTGACCATACTCACCACCACCCCGAATTACAGCAATGACATAAATACCACCACTGTCTAACCATGCCATATTTGAATATAAATACGACGGCCCTGATGAACTATTAAATCCACCATACCCATACATAATTGTCGAATTAAGACTATTCATTTTCAAATTCTTTTTATGAACAATAAATATTGGCAGTCGAGTACCGTCCCCCGACGTTACCCATTGGCGTTTAATAATATAATCATCTGGGTTATAATCTAATTTTTGATGATAATAATCAGTCTTCTTTAGATTAATTGCATCTAATTTATAGATTGCACCTGATTGAACCATTGTATCAGCGCTAAAATAAACCTCATCATCAATTGGATTTGCATATAAATAAATTTCGCAAATATCAGGGGCTGGTATTTTGCCAGCTATTTTACCATTATAATCAAATATTTTTAAGCCCATTGTGTGAAATAAAAACCATATAAAAATAAGCAGTCTCCCTCGGTGTTCATATACACTAGTGTTTGTAGCATTCAATAAAACAAACAGGAGAAATTATATGAATCGAGAATTACTGCTTATCGCCATCTATTGTATGGTTGATGACTTTTGTATGCAACCCAATGTTGCTTTACAACTTTATCGTTCGGGTCGAAAGCCAAAGTTGTCAGATGTAGCATTACTAAGTCTAGCATTGCTACAGGAATTTAGTGGTATCCATGATGAAGATGACTATTGGGATTATGTTTGTCATAAATTTACTTCTTATTTTCCGGATCAACTAATAGATCGAACTCAATACCATCGTCGAAAAAAGAATTTATCTGTACTCATAAATCAGTTTCGTGCTGAATTAACAGATACACTGCCTGTACCCGAACTGTACACTGGCTACCACATTATTGATGCGGTTGGTACGACTGCTATTACTGTGACTAAATTCTTTGGTAGTCGTAGTTTCCCAAATGCAGGACTAGGTTATTGTGCTAGTAAGCAACTCCACTATGCAGGATACAAGACAACTACTATTGTTGGTTTAACAGGTGTAATTGAGGATTTTGTCATTGGTAGTGCTACTCCCCATGATGCACCATATGGTGAGGCATTATTGCAGTCACAAACACCAGGTATATATCTTGGCGATAAGGGTTATATATTGAAAGAAGAGATACAAACTTTGCTTGCCGACAAAGGCATACGACTGGTTACTCATCAGCGAAGTAATATGACACAAATTACCAGTAGAGATGAGCGTTGGTTACTTAAAAAGTTTAGACGAGTCATCGAAACAACAAACTCTCAATTAACAGAGCTTTTTAGTTACAATAAACCTGGTGGTAAAAGTGAACGAGGAATACTGAGTCGACTACTCTATAAATTAGCGGCTCACACAGTTGGTTTGGCTATACTAAGGTTATTCGGCTTACCACTGACAAAACTTGATTTGTTGACTGGGGTGGTTTGATTTCACACAATGGGCAAAGACACTATTTTAATAATGAAAAGTAAAGTGGATGTTTACGAAAACTCTATTC
>JBAXKN010000052.1:0-3002 GCA_037135295.1 Candidatus Saccharimonadota bacterium | reverse complement strand
GCGATTGTAAGTTTACGGTCGTAGCCTTCACCTTCGGAAAATGTTTGGATATCACCATATTCACTAGCCACTTGGTGGACTATTCGCCTATCGGCTGCATTCATTGAAACAACCCTTGAATCACCTGTCTTTTTGACTTCTTCAATCCATTCGCGAGCTTGAGCTGCAACTCGATCGGCTCGCTGTTTTTTATAATCAGCGATGTCGATATTAACGCGTGTTAACAGCGCATCCTTGCTTCGTAGGACGGTTGAAACAATATATTGTAGACTGCGAAGCGTTTCGGCGTTACGACCAATTAACAGACTATTCAATTCGTTTGAAGGAACAGATAATTCAATAACATCCTCGTCACAAGTTGACGAAACTGTGATGTTGGCACCAAAAAATGATAGTAGGTCTTCGAGATATTTTTGCGCAAATAAAACTGATTCTTCTTTGTTCATAATTACTCCTTTTTATTACCTCTTTTTGGGCCGTTATCTTTGGCTTTTATTCGAATAATGGTTGCTGTTTGAGCCTCTTTAGCCCGAGCTTTGGCAGTCGCCTTTTTACTTTGAACTGGCGCTTGATCAGCAATTTCTATCATCTCTTCGACATCTTCTTTAAGAATATGGCGTTGTTGTAATACCGCAACAATGTTTGAAACCGTATAATAAAGTGCGATAGCACCTGGTAGGTTTATCATTATCAAGAACATCATAATTGGCAAGAATTTAGTCATCGAGCCCATCATAGCCGAGTTCATTTCACTTTGATCAGCCTTTTTACCATCGGCGGCTTCGTTCATAATGTCACGGAAACGTTTTTTAGTTTGTTTTTTAGGCGCAATTTGTTTAGCCATAACGTACTGAGTGGCGGCGGCCAAAATAGCAACGAATAACAGAACCGGCACAACACTAAACTGTGTAGTTTTTGAAGGGAATATGACGGCTTTTTCGGTCAAATTTATAAAACCTAAAAAGTATTGGTTGAATTTATCGGGGTGAGCAATAAGTTCTTTTACTGGGTCGATTAACTTCATGAAACTGTATGTATATTTATCTATCTGATCACGATGAAGTGTAAATATCTGAATAACCTGATAAAGAGCAATGAATATTGGCAGTTGGATGAATAATATTCCGATTGAACGGAATGGGCTGATGTCATGCTTTTTATAAAGCTCCATCATTCGCATGCTTTCTAGTTGTTTGTTACCTTTTGATTCTTTTTTTATTCTGGTGAGTTCTGGCTGCATTTTTTGCATGGCCTTGGTTTGATGAAGCTGTTTTTTGACCAATGGCCACATCGCAAATCTGACTATAATAGTAAATATTATTAGAGCGACACCGAAATCGCCACCTGGTATAAGGCTATATATTCCGATTAAGAGGTTAAAAATTGGTTGGACTATAAGTAGTTGAAAAATATCCACAGGTGTAAAAACTCCAAAAGGGCGCTATTAATTTATTAGCCTATTATAACAGTTTATTGTTATTTTTGTGCTGTCTTGGTGATTTTTTGTATATCTGACTGGTTAAAAAGTTGGCTAATCTGATCTGTCATATCACTATGAGCCATATTTAAAAATTCAGACGAAGAGACGATGACCACTATGTCATAAACCCCATCAAGTTCTGGCATTATATTAATTCGAATGTATTCATATAGGCGCCTACGAATTCGATTGCGTCGGACTGCACTTTTTAAAACCTTCTTACTAACGACAACTGCAAAACGAGTATCACTACGATGCGAGTTAGTTATAGACCTTAAAACTAAAGAATGGGACCGAACAGTTTGTCCGTTCCTGTAAACATACATTAGGCTTTTATGGCCATGAAATCGATTTTTAAAAGGAATCATTATATTAATTATAACCTATAAAAAATACTGCAGTTTGCAGTATTTAATATTTAAGCTGTTAGCTTTGAGCGACCTTTAATACGGCGCCTTTTAATAACAGCGCGACCAGCTTTACTAGCAATACGAGCACGGAATCCGTGTGTACGAGCCCTATGTCGTGTGTGTGGTTGAAAAGTTCGTTTTGGCATATCCGTACTAGTGTACCTAAATCCTCCCCTTTTAGCAAGGTGTTATTTGAATTTTTTTCAATTGGATTGTTTGGTATATAAAAGTTGTCCCCAAATAATAGGCTCTTTTCCACACATTTATTGAGGTGCTATTTAACTGTGTATAACTACCACCCCTATCTTCAGTTATGGTTTATAAAAAATACTGGGTTGTGGAAAACCCTAATATTAGGTATAGTTATAGGTAATAAAGTGAGTTTTTAGAGAGGGTTTTAATATGCATCACGCGTTGTGGCAAAGTGTGCTCGGAGAAATCGAACTGACGGTTTCGCACGCAACATTTACGACGTGGTTTAAAAACACTGAACTTATTGATAAAAATGCAGCCGGTGTGGTTATATCAGTTCCAAATATATTTGCCAAAAAACAATTTGAAGTAAAGTTTAATGATCAGATAAAGGAAGTTCTGGCTAAAAATGGCATCAGACCAAAACAAATAACCTACACCATAAATACAACTGGCAAGCACACTCGTTTAAATCGTGAAACTACGGTTGATAACTCAACCAGATCGACAGTCGATGAGTTATTATCTGTTAGTAAACCTAAGGCAAGTCAAACTACCGTCGGAAACTTAAATCCACGTTATACTTTTGACAGTTTTATTGTTGGATCAAGTAATGACTTAGCCTACACAGCCAGCCAGGCAGTGGCAGCAAATCCTGGCGTTAAGTATAATCCCCTTTATCTATATGGTGGGGTTGGTTTAGGTAAAACTCATTTGATGCAGGCAATTGGTAATGAATTAATTAAAAATGATCCAAAATCACGAGTTTTATATATTAGCTCGGAAACCTTTGTTAGTGAGTTTTTAGATCATATTAGATTTAAGAAAAAAGGTTTTTCTGAAAAATACCGTAATGTAGATGTGTTGATTGTTGATGATATGCAATTTATTGCTGGCAAAGAAAAAACTCAAGAAGAATT
>JBAXKN010000051.1:0-3074 GCA_037135295.1 Candidatus Saccharimonadota bacterium | reverse complement strand
CGTACATGCTATGAGGGTATAGTTACCATTATTTACATTACTCGACGTGGTTGTCGTACTCTTCGAGGTTGACCTTGGGGTATTATCATTTTTGCTGCTTTTTCACGCAGGTTATTAGCAAGTTCAATCTGACCAGTTCGTTCGTATGCGTCTGCAAGTATATTTAAGGTTTGTGGTATCGGATCAAGTTCAACAGCTTTTTCAAGTGATTCTATCATTTTTTTATCATTACCAAGTTTTTCTTGAACTTTAGCATATGCTATATGTCGTGAAGCTAGCTCATTATCAATCTCTAGAGCTTGTTCGAAGGCAAGTGCGGCTTTGTCGTAGTTTTTTGTCTCGTAATAAATTAGACCGACATTATGAAGACTACTCGCACTTGGCTCTAGTGATTGAGCTATTTCAAAACATTCGATTGCATCAGCAAGAGACCTCTGTTTTGCATATAATATCCCTAGCCTATTGTATGCACTGGCATTACGCTCATCAATGCGAAGAATTGTAAGTAATGCTTTTTCAGCCCGAAGGTATCTGTTTGTGACGATTGACTCTTGGGCGATAGTCCAAAGTTGATTTAGTTTATCAGAAATTTTTATCGGTAAATCTGCACTAACCTCAGTTATTGTCTGTGGTTTATAAATAACCCAAGCTCCAAGCACCATTATTAACAAAAGACCTAACATATCTGCATACTATTATAACAGAAATTTATGACATGACCATTTGGGTCAAGCAAAGTCTTATATTACCATTTGCTTCAATACGCTGATATGTTTTCAGTAATTTATCAATATGATTTATTGAATCAATTTGTGGATTATTAATCACACTCTTTTTCAAAATATTAGCACAATCATTTAATAGTTCAAGTACAACTTGTCTGTTATCCTTGTACTTGTTGATAATTAGTAATTTTTTATATAAACTACCTGTTAATAGTTCACGTGCATCACGAATGATATCGCTTCTTTTATTGAAATATTCTTCGTCATTAGATAACAATATTAATTCCGCCGGTAATCCTTCGGCCATAAATAATAGTTGTGAACGTTTTTTATCATCAATCATACCTATCGAATCAATTAACGAATTTGATTGTTCATTTGTAATTTTTTTCATTTCTAGATTTTCAACCCGAGATATTACCGTAGGTAGTAGTTTAGACACAGAATTTGAAACCAGTATGAAATATAAATTTTCATTTGGCTCTTCAAGAATCTTTAAAAATGCATTTTGAGCCTGGTGAGTCATTCTTTCGGCGTAATCAATAATAATAATTCGTTCAACAGAAGTTTTTGTCCTAGCTTCTTTATTAATCCGTCTAATACTATCAACGCTGATGCTCCCTTTCTCGATATCAATAATTTCATCTCTTTCAGGTAAGATGATTATTGGTACAATTCCACGAGTATCTGCTATATATTTACCAATAGTACTTAATCCAACTCTACTATCTCCTGTTAATAGTAGTGATTGTGGCATATTACTAATAACAGACATGAATTTTACTTCACTAGATGGATTCATAATTGGTTTTTCGAATTTATTGATTGTTTTACTCCTGAATAAAATTACTTATATCATCAGGAATTGGTGAAACGAACGTTTTTCTTTCGCCGTTAGGAATAGTTATCTCTAGGCTATGCGCATGAAGATATAATTTATCGGAAATTTTTCCATAGACTTTGTCGCCGTGTATTGGAGTATTCAAATATTTCATGTGCACACGAAGTTGGTGTGTTCTGCCTGTTTTTGGTTGAAGCTCGACTAAAGAGTTATTTTTATCAAACTTTAATACTTCATACTTTGTAATAGCAGATTTACCATTTATGCCAACTCTGAATATACTCGGTGATGATGGGTTACGTTCAATTGGTAGGTCGATATTTGCTGTAGCAAGTTTTGGAATACCATCAAGGATTGCAAAATACGTTTTTTTTACTTTTCTATCAGAAAACTGCTTTTGCAATTTTAAAGCTGTTTCTTCATTCCTAGCGCCAATCATAACACCGCTTGTATCACGATCGAGTCGATGAATAATGCCGGGTCGATTTGTGTCTAGGTGATATGTCGTATATCGTCTAAAAAAGTCGGCAACTGTAAATTCTTCATTTAATACGCCTTTTGAATGTGATAGCATTCCTATTGGTTTATCAATAACAATCACTTCATCATCGATATATATTATTGGTATATCATTTTTACTGTAATCAGGTTGTTTTGGCATAATTACTGATATTTTATCAACTTCAGTAATATCTTGTTTTGATGATGTGATTACTTTTCCATTTACACTGACATGTCCGGCTTTTATATATTTTTGCCAGGTACTTCGTGATGTTTCTGGATACCTTTTTGATAATTCACCGTCCAGTCGTTTTTTATCTGAAATAACCGCAAATAAATAACAGTCTTTTCCCTTATATGGCATAGCATAGGTAGTTATATTATCATGGGGATTTTTTATTAATTCGCCTATTACATTGCTTTTTTTAGTTTTAATCTGTTTCATAACATATTCAATATCATCATCAGCTGTATCATCGAATAAAATATAGAATTGTTGATTTAAGTATCTAAACGAGGCTAGTGTGTTTATTGGATTTGGATGAGACATCTTTACTGTTTCAATATTTCGAGGCACATTATCATCGCCTGCTAGCTCATAACGGCGCAGGACGTCCAAGATGTCACGACTGGATACTTTTACCATTACTTACCTTTTGGTCGTAAACCGACTGCCTGTTGAGTTCTGAGTAGTGTTTCATTGGCGGTTATAGATAAATCACGCTCAGATTGCTCTAATTTTGCAATAACGGCGCTATCATCGATTTCAGTTAGTCTTTTTTGGAAGTTTATTAAGAAACTTTTTACTTCATCTGCTACAACAGATTTGAATTCGCCATATTTAGTTTTACCATTAAATTCCGCAATAGTCGATTCAAGTGAATTTCCACGAATCAAGGCAAGAATTTCTAACAAGTTACTAATTCCAGGTTGATTTTCACGATCGAAGTTTATTTCAGCTTTGTCATCTGTTGTTGCACCAATTACTTTTTTTGCAGCTAACTCTG
>JBAXKN010000050.1:0-3144 GCA_037135295.1 Candidatus Saccharimonadota bacterium | reverse complement strand
GGCTCAGATGCAACAGAATGCAGAATGGCTTGCTGCAAAAATAGATAATATTAATATTACATATACGGGCGGAAACGAAACAGTCTCCGGTAGCTGGTATGACAATATACCAGGTGGTTATCAGATTCCTAAGCCACAATATACAAATGCAGCAGGTCAGCCATCTATGCATAGGATTTACGACTTTAACATAGAATCTTTAAACGTAACTAGATATGGCACAGAAAGTCCTCCTGCCCCTCCTCCAACCATCTCTCCCTCACCCTCCCCCGCCGACGCTGTATGTCAAGAACCTGTATTGACTCCCGATTTGTCTAATATGAAATTAATTATTACGGATATAGTTGGTAATAAAAATGTAAACGTTGATCAAAAAGATTGGCCAAAACCATTGTCAGATATTAATTCGTTTAGATTTGAAAATATCGTGATCAAAAACACCGGCACAGCAGACCTGACTCCAGATAGATCAATAGAAATTAAGGTAAGGCTTCAAACAAACGATACCGACTATATTATGCTATATATTGATCTTACAGAAGGGGAAGCATTACCGGTTGGTGGTGAGATGTCAATTAGCACAGAGAATAAAGATGTTTTTTCTATTATTGAAAAAAATAAATTGAAAAAATTTGGAACAGCATCATCCGCAAAATTAAAGGTTATTACTGAAGTAATAAGCCGCACAGGCGTGGCTACAGAACAAGTAACCGATAAGGATGTTATTAAATGGAGCGGTGTTTTAGTCTCGCTCACCAAAAATAATCAAAAAATAACCGACAACTCAATATGTGAAAAGTCAAAACTCAGGGTATCAGAGCTTGAGCCGAATAAAACAGATTTATATGAGGGATATTTTCAAGATTGCCAATATTTTGTCTATCAGGACAACCACCGTAAATATGTATTCGATGTCCTACTTGGTTCTAGTCCCCTGTCAAAAGATCAGCCACCCGGCGGTCTTGATGCTTCAGAGGATAAAATCTATTCGGTGAATATAGAAATAGACACTAATTATCTTACTATCTCAGCCAAGTACATTTTATATAATGTAGGTGATTGGTCCGATAGCAACATTACATCTTCAGACGGATATATAATCCTAGAAGACAGTAGCCAAAATAAATATAAAGCATTGATAACTGGAGGCTTGGCGGTAATTAATAGCACCATTAAGTCTGAAGATGGCAGTAAAAGCCTTACAGAGGGAACTTATAAAGTAATAGAGGCAAAAGCAACCTTTAACGACCTTGAAGTTGCTTGGCCATCAAAAATCCAACCTGAGAATGTTGACCAATCAACCGATCCATTTGCCACTTATGATGTTAAATATGATGGGAGTAGAAGCCTTCAGGATCTATACTTTTATTCTAAATACAAATGTAACAACTTAACTTATAACAAGGGATCTAAGAATGTTTGCATATATGGTACGGATGCTGAAATTGCGAAAGCTGGGCTAGGCGATAATAACTCTTGGAGCCAAGATGGTTTTGTAATGAAGGACTTACTACCTGTCTTAAACCAAATTAGCAGTTTCCCGAATGTTAAGTTAAATATTACAAACAATATTATTTACCAGAGGGTAAATAACTTTATTACTTATGAAAAAGAAGGTGGGCTTACTGGCTCAGGCGCTATTGGGCTATATGAATGGAACGACATCTTACTAGATATTGGTGGTGCGATAAAAGGAAATTTTGATGATACAATATTTCATGAATTCACTCATGAAATAGATAACGAATTCGGTAGGGCTAAATTTGGAGGAGATTACACATATTATTCAGAGACTGCTTATCCATGGAGCGTAAACGTAGACCAGTCGTCTGGTGAGGCATATCCAGGATCAATCACTAAGGATACAGGCAACAAGATATGGCTTAATATAATTCCTGAGGTACCTGGGAAAATAGCCTATGATATGGAAGAAAATAAACCAATTGAGATATTTGCTGAGCAATTAACTGCCGCTTGTTTATTGTCTGGTAGGGGCAAAAACGCTATGGTTGCAAGAATCCATAATGCTTTAGTCGATTGGAAAACAAAACCTAGTAATTATCCTGCAGATTATGGAAAACAACTCGAATTAAGTAAAAGGATAACGGGCGATATTCCTATTTATAATGACGATTTAACTCTGATGCAGCCTACGAATATCGACCCGGTGATCAAGGCATTATTTAATGATGCTGCATGTAAACCATGAATATGAATACAAATACTAAAAAAAGAACCTCAATTTTGTTATTAATAATTATTATTGTCA
This sequence comes from Candidatus Saccharimonadota bacterium, assembly GCA_037135295.1. Lineage (GTDB taxonomy): Bacteria > Patescibacteriota > Saccharimonadia > Saccharimonadales > Saccharimonadaceae > UBA1547. The sequence continues at coordinate 875 of JBAXKN010000050.1, read as the reverse complement.
TTGGTGTAATATCTATTTTAGATAGAAGCAGCCACCAAGCATTCGAGGAACCATCCCTAAACCCGATTGTATCAACCCAAACTTTAAACATAGTAATCAAGAATTTACCACCTGAATCAAGCGGCAGCTCAATTACAGGAGTGACTAACGCTGCCACACTATCAACAGGCTGGTTAGAAACTCCGTTTGGTTGTGAAAGAACCGAGGGGGGTACGCAAGCGGGTACATATGAATGCGCTTTAAACGCCATTTCTGAAGATCAGCAGAGCTACCTTGTCGGAAATGTTATATATTTTGACGAGAAGTTAAAAAAGAACATTTTCATCTTAAGCAAGCATGAGCTAGAGGACTACTCCATCAAGATTACCAAGGACGACAATACGGACGTGACTATGTATGTTAATATCTTGCCTAGCGGCGCCTATAGTATAAAATTTGACCCCGATAATGTGATCTACGGTCGAGCTGAGCCTCTACCAGATAGAGGGCCCGGCGACTGCGATGGTAACGGCAAGGTGGATGATTTTGATTTTATTGACGTAATTACTCATTTTGGTGAACAAAGCTATTATGGCGACTGCGATGGTAACGGCAAGGTGGATGATTTTGATTTTATTGAAGTTATAAATAACTTTGGCAAAGTCTACCGCTAACTCCTCGATATTAAAATTGGTCTGGGTAGTCTGAGCAAAGCGTCGTAGCATTCGGAGCGTTATAACCTTCGTTTATCATCATTTGAGCACATGCAGCCGCTTCAGGGTCGTCGTCAGAAGCCCGGAATTGATAGTTATTCAAGACAAAAAATGTTATAAATACTAACACAATTAATGATCCTATTGCAGTATATAAATATTTTTTATTTGAAATAACTTTAC
>JBAXKN010000049.1:0-3213 GCA_037135295.1 Candidatus Saccharimonadota bacterium | reverse complement strand
TGATTTTATCGATTTAACTCAAAAAGAGTTGGCAAAAAAATTATTTGCTACATGGGATGAACGTAAAGCAGATGATTTCGTAAAACTTCCTGTCAAAGAGTTGCAGTATAATCGCGCGCCCGCAGTTGCTCCATTAGGAGTTTTAGAACAAGGTGATGGTTGGAAGAAAATTAATCTAGATATTGAAACCATTAATAAACATAAGGAAAATTTACTATCCTCTCCTGGTTTTGCTGAAAATATTCGTTCAATTTTTGAAAATCGTGAAGAATTTAAAAAATCACCAGACCCAGAAGCACAATTATATGATGGCTTTGTTTCTGATAGTGATAAAATGCGTATTGAAAAGGTACGAAACTCAAACGAAAATGAACTTGCGGATTTTCATCCTAATTTCATTGATGAGAGACTCGATCCATTACTGTTACATTATAAAGCGCGAAATTTCCCAAAAAGTTTATCTGAAGATGAGGTTATTGAGTGGGAAAAATGGCGCTCTGAAAAAATCACTGCTAAATTACCAGAATTTTCAAAATCTTTACAGAAACTATCATCAACAACTGATGAAAATAAGCTATTCTTGCTGAAAGAACTCCAACTATGGGCAGAAAGTATATTGCCAGCAGATTTATAAAAACTAATATTACGACACATTAATCTCCTTTAGAAGGACGGACCTTCTAAATAGGTTGCCGCTATCTTTTCAGTGTTTGCTGGCACAGGTCTGGAAAAAAGTGTTTAAAAAGCGTATAATGGGACGGTTATGTCAGAGGTAATTAAAGTTGTAGGTGCGCGTGAGCACAACCTGAAAAATATCAGTGTTGAAATTCCGCGTGATAAATTCGTAGTGATTACGGGTCTTTCTGGTTCTGGAAAATCGAGCCTGGCTTTTGATACTATCTATGCCGAAGGTCAACGACGTTATGTTGAAAGTTTATCCAGTTATGCCCGCCAATTTCTAGGACTAATGGAAAAACCAGATGTCGATCAAATTACTGGTCTTAGTCCAGCAATTAGCATCGATCAAAAATCAACTAGCCATAATCCACGTAGTACAGTTGCAACAGTCACAGAAATTTACGATTACCTACGTTTATTATTTGCTAGAATCGGAATTCCACATTGTCCTATTTGTGGCAAACCGGTTACTCGTCGTACATCTGAAACAATCATTGATGAAATTATGAAGTTACCCGATGGCGCAAAATTAATGATATTGGCGCCAATAAGCAAAGATAAAAAAGGTGAATTTGCCCATATTCCTGAGCAATATGGTCGTATTGGATTTGCAAGGGCACGGGTTGATGGTGTTGTATACGCTCTTGATGAATTTCCTGTACTTGATAAAAATTATAAACACGATATCGAAATTGTAGTCGATAGAATCGCAATGTCACCAGATATGCTGGGTCGTGTTACACAATCAGTTGAACAAGCGCTGGAGATTGCAAATGGAATAGTTGAAGTATTAAACACCGACGACGATTCATTAACTGCCTATAGCCAACGCTATGCTTGTCTAGATCACCCGAATGAAGACATACCTGAACTAGAGCCTCGTCTTTTTAGTTTTAATGCGCCTCAGGGTGCTTGTCCAGTTTGCACTGGCTTAGGCAATAGATTAGAAGTTGATCCAGGATTGGTTTTAAACCCAAATCTAACAATTTCTGAAGGCGCAATCCGTCCATATAATAGAGTCAATAATGACGCCTGGTATATGAAAAAACTAGCTGAAGTTGCAAAATCACATGGTTTTAGTATTCAAGTTCCAGTCAAGGAATTATCAGAATCTGATATAGAAAAAGTTTTGTATGGGACTGGTGATCAAAAATACACAGTTGAACTTGGCAATGGGCGTATGTATGAATCGACATATGAAGGTGTTATTCCTAATCTTGAACGTCGCCACAAAGAAACGGACAGTGATTTCATGCGTCGTGATATCGAACGTTTTATGCGTGAACGTCAATGTGGTACATGTAAAGGAGCACGTTTGAAGCCTGTTGTTTTGGCAGTTACTATACATGGTCTAAGTATTATGGATGTATGTAATTTAGATATAGATAATGCATTGGATTTATTTAAGAATACTTTGAGATTAAATGAAAAAGAATTATTCATTGCCAGTCAGATAATTAAAGAAATATTGGCTAGATTAAGTTTCATGAGCAATGTCGGTTTAAATTATCTTGAATTAGGGCGGGCTGCAAATACCTTATCTGGTGGCGAAGCCCAACGAATTCGTTTAGCAACTCAGATTGGGTCAGGCTTACAGGGTGTTTTATATGTTTTAGACGAGCCTTCAATAGGTTTACATCAGCGTGATAATCACAGACTAATTGGTACGTTAAAAAATCTTCGTGATCTAGGTAATACAGTTATAGTCGTTGAACATGATGATGATACAATTCGGAATGCCGACTATTTGTTAGACATTGGTCCAGGGGCTGGTATTATGGGTGGAAATGTTGTTGCTTCTGGTACGCCAGATGAAGTCTCGAAAGATGAAAATAGCATCACGGGTCGTTATTTAAGTGGTAAAGAAAAAATTGACGTTCCTAAAAAACGTCGAAAAGTCACAAAAGACAGGGCGTTGATTATTCGTGGCGCAAAGGAAAATAATCTGAAAAATATTGACGTCTCATTCCCACTTGGGTTATTAACAGTCGTTAGCGGTGTCAGTGGTAGTGGAAAATCAACTTTAGTAAATGATATATTAGCAAAAGAATTATCGGCTAGATTGCATCGGTCACATGCTATACCTGGTTCGCACGAGAATATCGAAGGTATAAATTTACTTGATAAGGTTATTGTAATCGATCAATCAGCTATTGGTCGCACTCCTCGTTCTAATCCAGCTACATATACAGGTGTATTCACATCAATTCGAGACCTATTTGCATCAACTCCTGAATCAAATATTAGAGGCTATAAATCAGGCAGATTTAGTTTTAATGTTAAGGGTGGTAGATGTGAAAATTGTCATGGTGATGGTGTAATAAAAATCGAAATGCATTTTTTGCCTGATGTTTATGTAACTTGCGATGTTTGTAAGGGTAAACGATATAATCGTGAAGCCCTAGAAATCAAATATAAAGGTTCGACCATCAGTGATATATTAGATATGACCGTCGAACAATCTGCTAAGTTTTTTGAAAATATTCCGGCAGTAGCTAGGAAACTGAATACATTAGTGGAAGTCGGCTTGGGTTA
>JBAXKN010000048.1:0-3506 GCA_037135295.1 Candidatus Saccharimonadota bacterium | reverse complement strand
AGATGAAGCAGCCGAACTTGCTAGGCGAACCGAAGAATTTATAAAATAATTTACTTTACAAATTAGCACTCTTGACATACGAGTGCTAATTAATTTATAATGAATATATTGGCAATCTACACCATAGAGTGCTAAAATTATATAAAGTATTTAATTTGAAAATAATAAAAGGAGATATAAGAAATGGGTAAAATTATCGGAATAGATCTTGGTACAACTAACAGCGCTGTCGCATATATGACAGCCGGTAAATCAGACGTTATTGCGAATACCGAAGGTAATCGTACTACGCCAAGTGTTGTGGCAATAAATAAAAAAGGCGAACGTCTTGTTGGTCAAATTGCTCAACGTCAACGTGTTACTAACGCAAAAAATACTATTTACGGTGTAAAACGATTAATCGGCCGCAAATTTACTGATAAAGAAGTCCAAAAAGACCATGACATCATGCCGTATGAAATCGTCAAAAAAGGCGATGGCGTAGCAGTAAAAATGGGCGATAAGGACTATTCACCAGAAGAAGTTTCAGCAATGATTCTTTCAAAAATGAAGGCTGATGCCGAGGCGTTTTTTGGCGAAAAAGTAACTGAAGCTGTTATTACTGTTCCAGCCTACTTTAATGACGCTCAACGTCAGGCAACCAAAGACGCTGGTAAAATTGCTGGCCTTGAAGTGAAGCGTATTATCAATGAACCAACTGCGGCTGCTCTTGCATATGGCCTTGATAGCAAAAAAGAAGAGAAAATTGTTGTTTTCGACCTTGGTGGTGGAACATTTGATGTTTCCGTCTTGGAATTAGGCGATGGTGTATTTGAAGTTAAATCAACCAACGGTGATACTCATCTAGGTGGTGAAGATTTCGATAATCGTATCGTTAACCATTTCCTAGAAGTGTTTAAAAATAATGAAGGTATTGACCTTAAGGGTGACAAAGCGGCAATGCAACGTCTAAAAGACGAAGCTGAAAAAGCAAAAAAAGAGCTTTCAACAACAAATGAAACCGAAATTAATCTGCCTTTCCTAACTGCAGATGCTGACGGTCCAAAACATTTCGAATATAAATTAACTCGTTCAAAACTTGAAGAGCTAATTTCTGATTTAATTGATCGACTTGCAGACCCTGTTAACAAGGCCCTAAAAGACGCTGGCTTAAAAGCAAAAGATATCGATGAAATCGTCCTAGTTGGTGGTATGACTCGTATGCCAATAGTTGTTGAAAAAGTTAAAGAAATTTTTGGCAAAGACCCACTAAAAGGTGTGAATCCAGATGAAGTTGTAGCAATGGGTGCTGCGATTCAAGGTGGAGTTCTTGCTGGCGATGTTAAGGATATTTTATTACTTGACGTTACGCCACTTTCACTAGGAATTGAAACAATGGGCGGTGTTGCGACTAAATTAATTGATCGTAATACAACTGTTCCGACATCAAAGTCAGAGACATTTAGTACCGCGGCAGATGGTCAATCTCAGGTTGAGATTCATGTAACTCAAGGCGAACGTGAACTTGCAGCTGATAATAAATCATTAGGTCGTTTCGGCCTAGATGGAATTGCACCAGCTCCACGTGGTGTCCCTCAAATTGAAGTTACCTTCAATATTGATGCAAACGGCATTTTGAATGTGACTGCTAAAGATAAGGGTACAGGTAAAGAACAAAGTATCACTATCTCAAACAGCGGCAACCTAAGTAAAGATGATATCGAAAAGGCTCAAAAAGAGGCAGAAACACATGCCGACGAAGATAAGAAAAAGCGTGAATCAATTGATGCCCGAAACGGATTAGAGGGTGCTATCTATCAAGCTGAAAAAATGCCAGATGAATTCAAAGATAAGATAAGTGATGACGATAAGAAAGCAATCAAAGAGGCCGTTGAAGAAGCTAAAAAGCACAAAGACAGTGAAGATAAAGAAGAGCTTGAAGCGGCTGCTAAGGCCTTGAATGACGCTATAATGCCAATTGGTGCCAAGATGTACGAGGCTGCATCAAAAGAAAAATCAGAGGAAGCTTCAGACGATAAAAAGTCAGATGATAAAGACGAACCTGTTGAAGGTGAAGTTATCGACGAAAAAGAATCAAAAAAGAAAAAGAAATAATATAGGGAGCATATCATTAGCACTCTTGTAATAAGAGTGCTAATTTTATACAATATAGCAAATGACTAAACGTGATTATTATGAAGTACTGGGCATTAGCAAAAGTGCTTCAGATGATGAAATTAAAAAAGCCTACAGAAAGGCTGCTGTTAAATTTCATCCTGACAAAGAGGGTGGCGATGAAACAAAATTTAAAGAGGCTGGTGAAGCTTACGAAGTACTAAAAGATAGCTCGAAACGTCAAAGATATGATCAGTTCGGCCATGCTGGTGTTGGTGGTAATAGTGGCGGAGGCGGAGCAGGCGGTAATCCATATGGTGGATTTGGTGGTTTTAACGGTCAGAATGTTAATTTTGATTTTGGTGAAGGTGGATTGGGTGATATTTTTGGTCAATTCTTTGGTGGCGGTTCAAACAGACAGCAGGGTCCAAGACGAGGCCAAGATGTTGAAGCAACCTTACAGCTATCTTTTGAGGAAGCGGTTTTTGGTGTTGAAGAAAAAATTGAGCTCGATATGGACGATGAATGTTCACATTGCCATGGCACTACCGTTGAACCCGGCTATGAATTGAAAACATGTCCTACATGTAAGGGCGCAGGACAGGTAAATCGAGTTATGAATACGATTTTTGGTCCTATTCAACAAAATACTACATGTGAAACCTGTAGTGGACGTGGAAAAGTACCTGAAAAAACATGTACAGTTTGTCATGGTAAGGGTGTAGAGAGGCGAAAGCGCACTATAAACCTTAAAGTTCCTTCGGGAATTGATGATGGTGCTACTATTCGCCTGCGCGAACATGGTGAGGCAATAGGTAATGGCGCTAAAGGCGATCTATATGTTCATATTCGTGTTAAGGCACATAAACATTTTACGCGAGAAGGTGATATTATTTTATCGGAACAACATATTGGCATGATAGATGCGACACTTGGCACAGAAGTGGATGTAAAAACTGTTGATGGTGATGTGCGTATGAAAGTACCAGCAGGTACTCAGTCAGGGACTGATTTTAAATTATCAAGTCATGGCGTTCCACATATGAATAGTGAAAGACGCGGTCCTCATATAGTTAGTATCATTGTTGATACACCTATAAAACTATCAAGGAAACAAAAAGAACTACTTGAAGAATTCGAAGAAAATAAAAAACGAAGCATATTTTAAGCTTTTAGTTTATACTTGTTACAAACAGGAGGTGGCATGGATGGAATATGGTTTTTAGTAGCAGTTATATTCTTTGTTTTATGGTTGGCAAAAAAGCCAAAGTCTAATAATGATGGTGATGTCGACTTAAATAGTAAAGATTATAGCCAAGGATATTGGGATGGGTATAGAGCTCATAAATCCGAAGTCACAGCTGGTAAACTTGTTCATCAAACTACCCCAATCATCAAAGAAAAAGATGAAA
>JBAXKN010000047.1:0-3611 GCA_037135295.1 Candidatus Saccharimonadota bacterium | reverse complement strand
GGAGGATTAGTGGTGTTATTAGGTGAATAGTCAGTGAATTGATTAGAGCCACTTGGTTTAAGACATAGGTTAGTTGAAGTAGGAGTTGGACAGTCATTAATTACATTAGGATAGACACTGTTATCTATGTAGAACATTTCTAATTGTTTAGAAGCTTGAGTTAGGTCTGATTGTAATGATGAGGCTACGGCTTTTTGAGAGATGCCTGTATAGCTAACAATTGTAATAGCAGCTAGTATACCTATTACTACTATTACTACTAGGAGTTCGACTATTGTGAAGGCAGGTTTATTAGAAAGATTACCCAGTTTCATAAGATAAGTATAACACTAGGGTTATAGGGTTATGGGAATAAATACCTTTTAGAAGGTCCGTCCTTCTAAAGTGGGGTTTTGTTGTGTAGTATGTTTATTTTAAAACAGCTTTTACTCGACGAACACCAGCGGAACTTGATTCTTCTTTGATGATTTTGAATTTTTTGCCACCTTCAGATAATTCGCCAGTATGGTCGATATGGGGACCGCCACAAATCTCTAAACTAAATGGTTTTTCGTCAGTATCATTCCCAATTTTATACACCTTTACGACGTCGCCATATTTATCACTGAATTCACCAACCGCGCCTATTTCACGTGCCTTTGCAATAGGATATTCAGCAAAGCTAACTTTTAGGTCTTTTTCAATTTGTTCGTTTACGATATCTTCTACTTGTTTAATTTGCTCGGGATTTACTTTTTCTGGATATTTAAAATCAAAACGAATTCTTTCGTCAGTAATATTTGCACCACACTGAGACACTTGATCGCCTAAAACCATTCGAAGAGCTTGAGCCATTAGGTGTGCTACGGTATGATATTTTTTATGATCAAGTGTTTGTCCAGCTAGACCACCCTTAAAAGTACCCTTGCTGGCAGTTTGACTACGAGCCCTTTGTTCAGCCATTTTCGCATCAAATTCAGCACGCCAATTTTCTGATATTGTAATGTCCTGTTTGAAAGCCTCTTCTGTTGATAATTCAACTGGAAAACCGAAAGTGTCATAAAGTGTAAATAATTCCGTACCTGTCAAACCATCGTCAGCAAACTTTCCAAGTTCACGCAAACCTTTAATTAATGTTTGACGAAATATTTTTTCTTCCTTAACTAAGATAGCAATAACTTGTTCGCGCTGAGCTTTTACTTCAGGATAATCATCAGCATAAAGGTCTGCCACGACTGGCACGATTTCCTGTAAAAAGTTTTGTTCAATACCGAGTTCAAATGCGAAACGAATTGCTCGACGAAGTATACGGCGCATAACGTAACCTTGCTCTTTGTTGCTTGGTGTGACGCCATCGACTGCCAAAAATGTTGCACCACGAAGATGATCGGCAATAACCTGCATACTTTCATGATGATTATCATATTTTTTGCCACTTAATTTTTGAAGTTTTTCAATAATAGGCCAAAAAATACTAATTTTAAATACATCAGGACTATCAATCGCAGCTGCTGATATTCGTTCTAATCCACCACCAAAATCAACGTTCTTTTTTTCTAGTGGTTCAAAACTACCGTCTTCTAGACGACGATATTGCATAAAGACTTGATTACCAATTTCTACAAACTGACCACTATCACTAGCAGGATGAGCAAAACCATAACCTTCGGCGTGATTTTGCGGACCGAAATCATAAAAAACTTCACTATCGGGTCCACAAGGATCACCAATTGGAGTTTTTTCAAGTCCTCCACCTCTTGACCACCAATTTTCTTTATCATCATAAAAGAAAATACGTTCGCCAGGTTTTATACCACGTTTATTACCATCGGCTTGACTGCCAATTTCGACAATCTCGGCTGTAATTCCTTTTTCTTTAAAAACTTTTTGCCAAATATTTGCTGATTCATCATCGCGTTCAATTCCATTGTCTTTATCGCCAATAAATGCAGTAACATATAACCTATTTGGATCTAGGCCTACGATATCTGTCAAAAATTCGTAAAACCACCGAATTTGTTGCTCTTTAAAGTAATCGCCCAAGCTCCAATTCCCCAACATTTCAAAAAATGTTGTATGACGGCTGTCGCCAACATCATCAATATCTAGAGCCCTGAAACAAGTTTGACTATTAACTAATTTGACGCCATCAGGATGGGATTCGCCCAAAAGATAAGGTAGTAATGGCTGCATTCCACTGCCAGTGAATAATGTTGTTGGATCATTTTCGGGAACCAATTTTGCCCGATCTGTAACAACATGACCACGGCTTGAGAAAAATTTTAGATATTCATTTCGTATTTGTTGTGCATTCATATCTGTTGATTTTATCATTTTTTTCAATTATCGGCTAGAAGACAATTCCACCACCCAAACATATTTCACCATCATAAATAACTACTGACTGACCTGTCGCAACTGCTCGTTGAGGATTTTCTAGTTCAAAAATAACATTTTCATCACTAAAACTTAAAGTAGATTCTATCAAAGGTGCGCGATGGCGAACGCGAATTTTATAAACACCTATTGGAGGAACTTCGTTTATCCAATTAACGTCACTAAGGACAATTGTTTTTCTCCAAAGTGTTTCGTCGTTAAGATCAGTTGTCACGTAGACTTCATTTTTATCCATATCTTTACCGACAACATAATATGGCAAACTACCACCCAATTCCATGCCATGTCGCTGTCCTAATGTAAAAAATATAGCTCCATCATGATGTCCTAAAACTTTACCTGATTTTTTATCGATAATATCACCTGGTTTCTGATCTACATATAAACCTAAAAAATCACGAATACCAACTTGACCCACAAAACAAATTCCCTGGGAATCTTTTTTTGCTGCAGTTGATAAGCCACGTTCTGCCGCCATTTTTCGTACAGTTGGTTTAGTAAATTCACCAATTGGAAATAACGTTTTACTTAGTGCATCATCGGTAATACGATACAAAAAATATGTCTGATCCTTATTGGTATCAACAGCCATCAATAATTTACTGTCTTTCGTTCTAGCGTAATGTCCAGTTGCTATCATATCGGCACCATCAGCAAGCGCAGTTTCAAGAAATAATTTAAATTTTACTTCTTGGTTGCACATAATGTCAGGGTTGGGGGTATTTCCTTTTATATATTCGCCTATCATATAATCAACTACTTTATGCTTGTATTCGTTTTCAAAATCAAAAACCTTAAAATTAATTCCAAGTTTTACTGCTACCCTTTTTGCATCAGCCAGATCATCAGCCCATGGGCATTTTGCGCCAGGTAAATCCTTGGTCCAATTTTTCATATAAACACCGGTAACATCGTAACCTTGTTCAACCAATAATGAAGCAGCTAAAGATGAATCGACACCACCACTCATACCAACGTATACTTTGGTTTTGTTTTTTACTACCATATGCCAACAACATAAAATACTATAATTTTCAAAATTTCAGTAGATACAAGCCACCAACAATATGGATTAATCCACCACCAAACTGACCAATTTTTATCAGATGAAACAGGATAATTTAGTACCTTAACACCATTTGCAATTTTCTTAAATTCCAAACTAGCACGACGTTGATGGTAACCAGCTGTTACTAATATGACACTTTTTATGTCATTTTTTGTAAAAATTGCTC
>JBAXKN010000046.1:0-3636 GCA_037135295.1 Candidatus Saccharimonadota bacterium | reverse complement strand
GACTAACAATATACCAAAAATTAATGCTGATCAAAAACTAATGCGAATAATTATACAAAACTTAATATCTAATGCAATAAAATATTCGCCAAAAAACAGCAATATAACTATTTCTATTGCTTACGATTCTGATAATATTAAATCAGCTTTTGAAATAAAGGTTACAGACCATGGTTATGGAATACCTAGCAATCAAAAAGACAAGATTTTTACAAAACTATTCAGAGCCGATAATGTACGCGTACTGGATACCGAAGGTACTGGGTTAGGTTTATACATTGTTAAATCAATTTTAGACGAAGCTGGTGGTGAAATATCATTTACATCAGTCGAGAAAAAGGGGACTACATTTACAGTAACATTACCAAAATCTGGGATGAAGCAAAAAAGTGGAGACAAAACAATAAATTAGCTCTTAATGGTATCGATCTAATTTAAAATCATGTAATATTTTCAGTAATCGATCATTTAATTAATTCTTAAATCAAATCAATTTTTTGTTTTCTTTTTTCTCTATACATAGCATCGTCGGCTTCACCCATTAATTCTTCTATATCGTCAATCCTGTCAGTAGTTGCAATCCCCATAGATATTTTGACCGAATAATCGACGTCTTTTGTTAATTCTTCTAATTTATTTATAATTCTTTGTTTAATAATTTTGGCTTCATCCTTATTTGTGTCTGCCAGCACCACAAGAAATTCATCACCACCAATTCGAGCAACAATATCCGTCTTGGGGCGTACCGATTGCGTTAACGCATCACTAATTATTTTCAAGGCATTATCACCTGCAATATGACCATAGATATCATTAATGCCTTTCAAATCAAGTGCATCAATACTAATCAAACTTATTTGACTTTCTGTATCAATTTCTGAGACTCTTGACTCAAAATCGCGTCTATTACTAAGACCTGTTAGTGGGTCAAGTTTTGAAAATTTTTCATTTTCATCAAAAAGTCTTTTGCGTTCGGTAAAATCAGTAACAACTGTATAGCGTAATTTTCTGCCATTAATAACAATATCTTCGGCCGACAATAGCACGTGTAGAATTTCGCCATTTTTTGTCGTAAGGATAGTTTCGGCTTCGAATATCCTACCATTACTATCGACTGACGATGTAATAGCTTTGGCTGTTTCTTCTGATATTATACCTAATTCAAAAGGATTTTTTCCAATAACTTCATTCCTTTCAAATCCTAGCAATTTATAAAATGAATCATTTAGTTCAGTGTATTCACCAGTATCGGCATCAGATAGACCACAGGCTGAAGGATTAAGTCTAAATAACGTACTAAACTTCTCTTCATCTGTTCTTAGCTGTTCTTCGGCTATTTTTTGTTCGGTAACGTCCCAATTAGTACCAATCATTCTAATTGGTGTTCCAGAAGAATCGCGTTGGACAACAGCCATTGCGCGAATATAATGTAAACTTTCATCTGGCCAAAGTACTCTGAATTCGGTATCAAATTCTTTTTCACCACGAAGTGCCATTTGAATTTCATCATCACCACGTTTTTTATCTTCAGGATGCAAACCTGCCTGCCATGACTCATAGGCACCACCAAATGTATCGATGTCTATTCCATACTGTTGATACATTTGCTCATCCCAAATCAATCTATTATTAACAACATCATAATCCCAAATGCCAATACCGCCTGCATTTATTGCAATCGACAGTCGCTCAGAAGACAATGCCAATTCATCTTCAAGTAGTTTACGGTCTGTGATATTGCGAGCAATCCCCAGGCATTCATTAGGTGACATCATGCTCATACGCATTTCAAAAAACTGTTCCCCGCCTGGAAAATCTAGGCTATATTCAAAATAATTTACACTATCATTTTCAAGTGAATCTGCGATTGCTTGTTTTGATTGTTCGGCAATTGCCTGCGGCATTACCTCGTCAAGTGTTTTACCAATAAAGGCTTCTTTTTCCATTAATAATGGGACCGAGTCACTAACTTGACAATTAATAAATGTGCCTTTTTCATCAATACTGAACAACGTATCAGGCAGTGCATCTATAATTTTTTGATATTTTTCTGCGTTATGACGTAGAATAACTTCTGTTTTTTTTAGTTCTGTTTTATCAAAGCACAATTGATTGATAGCTTGTTCGAATTCGTCTGGGGTTCTGGGTCTAATATCATATTCAATCTCGATATCATCTCTTACTTGTACTGGCAATTGATTGTTTGGCAAATCTGAGTTAACTGACTTTAATGCCAGTTCGGTTAATCTGTTGACTGCACGTTTTTTGGTAAATTCATCAACTTCAGGATTTTTTATTAGTCTTGAAATCTCGAATATTTCTGATAATCTAATTTTTTGGTCTTTTCTTTCCATCTATGCCCTCTGGTCAAATACCTGGTTGGTTTGGTTCAATATTTTACCACTTTGTGCAATTACTGTAAAGAGTGACACGACCTTTGGTAAGACTTGTCAACTGTGTTTAGTGTTATAATATACTTAATGGGTAGAAAACATGGATAGTATTTTTAACGGCGATAGTTTTAGTCAAGAGTCCATGGATCTTTATGATAATGTAATTTCAGACAAACAAGTTGAACATGTCTTAGGCAATGTTCATAAACACGATCACTTGACCGAGTATCACAGCAGGGGTGTCTCACATATTGTTTCAGAATATGTTGTTCAAGGTGTTATTGACCGTAATCACGAAGAGTCAAAAGCATTAATTCGAATGGCAGTCCTTCATGATATTGGGAAACTTAGTATACTAAAATCAATTTTGGATAAACCAGGCAAACTTAGTAAAAACGAATGGCAATTAGTTGAAAATCACCCGATAGACGGTTTTCACCATTATGCCCTAGACTTTGATGCCTATGAAGCGTTACCAATCTTGATTCATCATACTATGCAGCCTAATTATTATCCATCGGTGGCTAAAATCAATGAAAACGCATCAATTTACGGAATAAGTAAAAAAGACTTAACAGAAGAAATGTTATTAGAAGATTGCCTGACGCTGGCAGTGGCTGATAATATCGAAGCCCGTTACCCACACACCGACCTACAAAACGAATCACCACATATTCGTAAATACGGTGGCAGACGTTATGCGGTTGATGATTTGCCAGATTTAGTAAGAGCAAGTTTTATTGAATCAGGTAAGGTAAAACGACTAAATCTGGTTGATTTGCTGGATAGTTTGTTAGAAACCAGCCGTGAAACTTTTTTGCGAAAATAAATTATTTTTAGACTTTACCAATCGTCATAAAATAGAAAAGTGCAATAACGGCAGTGGCCATAACAACAAATGCAATTCGCACAAATATGTTCGAAAGCACTCCGTTTTTGTACTGACCCATAATATTTTTGTTATTACCAATCCTGACAATCATCCACAACAGCGGAACTGCAGCAATACCATTAAATACTGCCGTAAATATCAAAGCTTGAATAGGATCAATACCTAAAAAGTTAATAATTAGTCCAATAACAGTTGCCGCAATAATTACGACATAAAAACCAATCGCTTTACTGAATTTACGATAAAGACCTTCCTTCCAACCCAGTGTTTCAATAATTGCATAAGCTGATGATCCCGCCAGAACCGGAACGGCCAGTAGCCCAATCCCAATAATACCAACAGAAAATATAA
>JBAXKN010000045.1:0-3704 GCA_037135295.1 Candidatus Saccharimonadota bacterium | reverse complement strand
AATCGGCATATCGAGCGTCGGCCTTTAATAATAGTATTTTTACATAGATATCATAATTTTGCAACTGTTCTGGTGTATCCTTTAGCGATTTGCCACCATTCTCGGCAAGATACTTAACAATAGCCTGTCTTTCTTCGCCAATAAAGGTTTCCATATCAACAGAACGGAATAAATCATGGGTTGCACCATCAATTAAGGCGACTGCTAGTAGGTTATCTTGAAGATATGATGGATCTTGGGTAATTTCGGATTTATTAACAGATTCTTTATATTTTTTTTGTGCTTGTTTGACGCCGTTTTTAATTTTTTCATTTAGTGCATCGACTGATGAATCGCTAATTTTAGCAATTTTAGCAATGTAGTGCTCTCTTTCAATAGAATCATCTAGCATTCTTAGTACTTCTAGTGCAGCTGTCGTGAATTTTCGTTTACCTACGGCAGTTTTTAAATCTTCGCGAAGTGAATATTGTTTTATAACCCACTCGATAGCCGGTTCAGCATCATCGATAGCATCCTGCCATAGCTTTGGGTCTTGCTTGATTAATTCATCTGGATCTTTTGCTCCGCTTGGCATTGTTACAATGGCTAAATCGATACCAACACTTTGAGCAATAGGAATGGCTCTTTCAGTGGCAGCTAACCCGGCTTTATCACCGTCAAATGCTAAACTAACATGATTACTTAAACGAACTAGTGCTCGCAGGTGGTTCTCCGTCATTGCAGTTCCAGCAGTTGCAACAACATTTGCTACACCTACTTGATGGCTTGTAATCACATCCAGATTTCCTTCAACAATCACAGCACAATCTTTGGATCGAATCGATTCTTTTGCTTGTGACAAACCAAATACGTGACGACCTTTATCATAAAGTAAAGTTTGAGGTGTGTTTAAGTATTTAGGAGATTTCAAATCATCGACAATGATTCTGCCGGTGAATCCGATAACATTACCAGTGCCATCCATCAAAGGTATAGTAACACGACCGCGAAATAGATCACCATTGAATCTATTAACAAGTCCAGCTTGGGATAATTCTTGAATTGTAAAACCTTTTTTTGTTAAGAAATTTACCAATGCATCACCACTAGTTGGCGCATAGCCAATCTTGAAATCTTGAACAATTTGACGACTAAGGCCTCGTTTATTAAACACGTATTGAACCGCATGCTGGTTCTTTATTAAACTTTGTTGATAATAGCTAGCGGCTAGCTCGTTGGCGAAAAGTAATCTTTTCTTTCGCAAAGCAATTTCTTGTCCGCCTTTTGTGTCATACATGGATAGGTCAACACCAGCTTTTCGGGCCAAGTGTTCAAGGCTAGCTCGAAAGTCCATCCCTTCAACTTCCATAACGAACGAAAAGACATCGCCACCTTTGTTTGATGAAAAATCATGCCAAATATGTTTATCCGGGCTAACGTAAAAGCTCGGCGTTTTTTCACTAGTAAATGGACTGGTGCCTTTGAAATTACGACCTGCACGTTTAAGTTGAACGTATTCTCCAATAACGTCCTCGATATTTAAGCGTGCTCGCACTTCCTCCTTGGCGTCCTGCATTTCATGTTTCATTATACCTCTGTTAAGATAAAATACAAAACAACTGTTACCGCACTATTGATTATTTTCAATCTTTAATAGCATTAGTGATTGAGAGAATATCAGAATCAGAAAGAGCTGAAGCATACGTGAGAACACGCGAAATGGAAGTATTTCCGTAATTTGCTAGATAACCAAGTTCGCCTATATGAAAGTGTGTTTCCATACCAGTGAGGGCGGTAGAGTATATACCTTCATTAGAATTCACACCATCAGCATAAACTTTAATTTTACCGTCCCCCCAACGACCAGCCTGAACAAAATTCCCTGTTGGATTATTGGTGGTAACAACCGCCCTAGTTGTCGCTTCGTTACCTCTAATTATCATACGTCCCGCCGTAGACACAGAGTCCAAAGCAACTCGATTGTTTAAATCACCAAGCCAACCAAATATTGCTGCGTTAGTAGTGGCTATTTTATTACCACGAATAGCAACCAATGTACCTGCAGATTGGTTCAAAGCAACACTTGATGCTGTTACGTTATCCCCTCCTCTAGTGATTGTTGTTGTAGTTGTTGGTATATATGAAGTTGCGAAAGAGCCTTTCTCAAGCTGAACTGCATCATATGTAATATCAAATATGTCACCTGTATCAACACCAGTAATATAAACCGGAACAACTCTTATTTTGTTAGTGTTAATTGGCAGATTATCCATAGTAATTACAACTTTTTGAAAACTATTGGTGATTGGTATTGCGGTAGATTTATTTAAAAGGAAGGTTGAATCTGCCCATGCATCCATATAAACAGAAAGGTTACAGCCTGAAATGTTACCTTTTACATAGAAACTAAGAGTTGCACTATCACCAGCGACAAAAGTACCAACAGGTACGTAATATGATGGATATGTAATTTTTGAAATATCACCATCAACACCAGTATATTGAATTCTTTGAGCCGTATTTGAATAAACCCCCTGAACTAGTGAAAAAACTGGAGTTCCTACAACAGCACCAGCACCACTATATCCCCAACTAGTCCATTTATTTATTGCATTCGCTGCACCATAACTATTAGTTAAATAATTAGTACGTGATTCCTCAATTACAGCCTCAAAGCCATTCTTGCCATCACTTCTAGAGTTAACGGCTAATTGGTTAGCTGGTACATCATATATGTGTTGAGTAGCAGGATCATAAATGGTTTTAGTAGTGGCACGTGATACAGTAGCGTATGTTTTAGTGACTGAATCATAGAAGTTACCAAAGTGATCACCTGTTGGTATAGCCTGCCAGTCAGCTACTGGGTTAAGTGGAGCAGTTGTAGGTATTATTGGTTTAGAACTGTCTGTGACTAGACTAATGGTACTAGAGTTAGTGTTAGTAATAGTTAGTCTAAATGTTTGTGGAGTAGTTGTATTGTTAACTGAATAGTCACCATTTAGTGACGTAATGGTGTTGCCTGAACTTAGTTTAAGACATAGCCTAATTGTTGTAGTCGGTTCATTAGCACAGTCAGTTGAAATAGTAGTTGGATAACTACCATTGATGGTTTGGAACATCTTTAGCTGTTTAGATAAGTTAGTTAAATCTGACTGTAAAGATGCTACCATAGCTTTTTGAGAGATACCTGTATAACTTACAATTGTAATAGCAGCTAGTATACCTATTACTACTATGACTACTAGGAGTTCGACTATAGTGAAAGCGAAGCTACGTCGATGGATAGTAGAAGCTGAATTGATATTAGTTCTTTTCATTATGGACCGTCTTTTATGGCGTTTGTGACCGAGATGATATCTGAATCAGACAATGCCGATGGATAAACTGTTAAACGTGAAATTGAGGAATTCCAGAAATCATAGAAATTAGGCCCCGATAACCATCTACTGCCTATATATGCATTTGCGTATAATGAACTATTCGCATCAGTTGATGTAAAACTACCCCTAACTCCATCTGAAATCGCAGCAGCTTGAGATGTTGTCCAATATGATCCGAAGGTATGATATGCATTATTAGTAGTGGTTTGTTGTGGAGCGATAGCAACTCCGTCATCACCATAAAAAGCTAATTTTATAGCCGTAGCAGAGTCAGCATATGCTCTTATTGCATTTGAATTTCCAGTAGTTGCTGGTACTGACCATAGTCTATGTGACATTCCTGTT
>JBAXKN010000044.1:0-3922 GCA_037135295.1 Candidatus Saccharimonadota bacterium | reverse complement strand
AATCTATAATGTATGCCTTTAATTGACTATCAAATTCCTCATATTCTTTGGGTGTTTGACATTCAATTAATTTTTGAACCACAATATCTTCGAGGGCCGTTTTAAAACCATCTGGACTACTTATGTGCGTTTCACGGTCATGGCTTGCTTCGAAAGCATCCAGCATCATACCATCGCTATAGTTTGGTCGTTTTTCTGCACTTGTTTTTAAATTTTGTTCCATAATCTTTTCCTTTAATTATTATTAAATTCTATTTTTCAGCTGTAATAGCTGCAATTTCTTTTAATACTTCTTGTTTCGTAATATTGCCTACATTATCAATATATCTGTTTACAATTTCAGCAGCATCTGTTGGGTTATCACCTACAATGGCGATTTCTAATGCTCTGTCTCTGATGACTTCTTCGACGGCATCAGTAGCATTAACTTGTGTGGCTTGCTCTTGGTCGCCAGAACTAACGCCGACCCAACCAGTCAAGCCTTGTTCCCAGCCAGAACCGAATGTCTGGTCCTGTAGTGGGTTTTTATACCTTGAATATAAGTCGTTTACACCGTTTATTAATCTAGTGCTTGGGTCACTTTGATCTTCTCTAAATTGTGCTACAGCTTTACTCACTTCAATGTACTGCCTAGCATCATCTGTACTTAGAGTTGAAGTATCAAGCCTAGCTAACGGAACGGTGTTTTTCTCGGATTTGCTATCACCACAACCAACCAACAAAGTGGCCGTTGCAGCCAGCATACCTATACCTAACACAACACGGTTATTCCTAATTTTTTTAAATATTTCATTATTTTTTTCCATAATTTACGACTCCTTTAATAGTTATAATTACTTTTTTAGTCCCAAAATTGGACACGGTCAGTATAATATTACATAATACAATATATGTCAATACTATATTATAATATTCATTTATATTTCGGTAAGTGTTATAACATAAAATGACAAAAACATATTGACAAATACAGATTACTATGTAATCATTAGATTTATGATAAAAGAATCATTGTTAGAGCAATCCGGCCTCAACCAAAGTGAGGTCAAGATATATAAACGACTGTTAGAATCCGGTGAATTGACCCCACCCAGATTATCCGAATTGACAGGATTAGCCCGCCAAAACACATACGCTGCCCTAAAAACCTTGGCCAATAAACAACTAATCGAAGTCATAACCCGCAGAAAAAAACTAACTTATCAAGTGCAACACCCCAATAAATTAGTCGAACTTGTCAATAAACAAATTGACGAAACTAAGATGGTCCAAAAATCATTAACGGCTAACCTACCTGAATTAATTAGCCTGTTTAATTTAACCAGCAGCAAACCAGGTATCGTGTATTTCGAAGGATTAGTCAATATTAGAAAGATATATTCAGATTGGTTGCGAGTAAAACCCGACGAAATTTTGGTTCTTAGTTCATCTCATGACTTTGAAAAATTAGGGCATGATTATTTAATACGTAATAACAAACGCAGAGCGTCAAGTGGTACAAAAATGAGGATTATTTCGCAGGCCAAAGGATTCAAGGGTATTGAGTATATCGATAAACAGTTGTTATTACAAAGAAAATATATTCCTGACGAAATATTTCATCTGGATACCGAAGTTGCTATTGGCAATGACCAAGTTTCATTTATCACATTTGACAAAAAAGTTACAGGGTTTGTCATCACCAGCAAAGAGGTTGCACAAACTTTACGAACTATTTTTGAAAGCCTATGGCAGGCCGAATATAAATAATTGTCATATGTATCATATTCTTGTATAATATTATTAACTATCTGAGTAAATCGATAGTCGTATCCGAACGCTAATTATCTAACTAGCGTTTTACAATCTGTTAGGAGTCTGATGGAATATTCCCTTATTGAATGGGTTGGTGCAGGAAAAACCTCAAAAAGTGTTACGTTTAAAATCGTTGATCAAGAAAAAGTAAAAAAGTTTGATCGGTTCACGGACAGGCTTATAGTCACTATTCTGCATATTCTTGCGCAAGCGAAACAGGCGGACCCAGATGGGTACTATCTACCGTTAACCCACAACCCGTCTAAGACAAGGGGTGACATTTATGTTGTTCGTGATGGGTTCAATATGTTAGAACCATTGTTCAAATTGATGGTTCAGAAATTGTTCGAAGAATATGCGGAGAGTACCCAAAGGTACTCATATCGCTAAGCGTGAAGATTATAAGGTTATAAGTAATTAAACTTAGGAGGAGTCATGAAATATGTCATGATAGACTATAGGGACAAAAAAGACTGTGACCGCGATAAGGTCACTTTCCAGGCAGACGACTCTGATGACGGGGAAGACAAAATAAGGATTATGTCTTTGATAAGACAGAGCCTGTTGGCTCGTATCGGACAGGTCAAGCAGTCTGTTCCTGGCCAGATATTCAACCCCGTGACTGCCATTCCGACGCCAGAAGGCGCCGACTTTTACGTCGTGCCTGACATGTATCAGTTTCTAAAGCCAGACTTCGTCTACATCGCACAAGAGTGCGTCGACGAAGTGTTGGCCTCACAGGTCTAATTGTAGGGTACTGGCGGAGAGCTCAATTTATTTCGGAGCTCTCCGCCACACAGCGCAAGTTTTGGTTGAGTGCATAATGCTTTCCGACCAGGCTTGCGCCTATTTTTTTACATCTAAATTTTAATAGACCATTAATGACGGTAAAACTCCGCCAATGATAACTAATATTATGAAAAATAAATCTTCTATAATTCGAGTTTTTAATATTTTCGGATTTTCTATGACAGCGAGAGTAGAATATATTAAAGGAGTTAATATAACTATAAAAAAGAATAGCATGCCAATATCTACACTGACAAAAAGACTTAATAAAATACCAACAATGTTAATTAAAAAGGAATACGCTATAACAAAGGTTATAAGGCAATAATTTTCCCACATCTTTTTTTTGCGAGAGTATGTAAGTTTTGAATTAGCAAAATTTGCACTTAAGAATAATGGAATTGCGGCAGTTAACTCAATAGGGACAAAAATATTTTTCTTCATTAGTGAACCATTAAAGGCAATTATAAAAATAAAAATGGAAAATGAGATTGCCAGCAGACTACTATTTATGGCCATACGATTTTTTGTTTTCTGGATATTTACTTCATTTTCCATATTTAATTCCTTTATTTTTATTAATAACTATCTAAACAATAACAGTAATTACATAATTTTACGAATAAATCACATCAATATCATGACTATTAAGGTAATTTCTGACCTTGCGTCTGGCGGTTTCTATGCCTGCCATAATTGCGAAAAACAAGGCGACAAACAATATGTACATAGATACGCTAATCATTGAGCCGTCAGATAACAATACTCCTAACATAAAGATGCCAATACTTAAACATTGCAAAATCAGTTTTATCTTGCCAAAAACATTGGCCCCAATCGGCTTTCCAATTGCAAAAGAGAAAAAATATCCAATCAAAACTGCAAATAGTTCAAAAATAATATAGACAATAAAGATTTTAATTAATGTATATTCAATTCCTATATACAACAAAGCGGTCATGATCAGCAGTTTATCTGCAATTGGATCAATTACCTTGCCTAAATCAGTGATTTGATGACGAGTTCTGGCCATAGCCCCGTCAATAAAATCAGTCGAAGCCGCAATAATAAATATGATCAAAGCTATTCCGACATCATTTTGGGCCAAAAACCAATATATGATTGGTATCAATACAAAACGGACTGTAGTAATTTGATTTGGTCGAACGGTATTTGGGATATAACGAAGGAACACTTTATCAATCAAGTCATCAATTGTTTTTTGGACGTTAAAACTTCGTTTAGTGGGCATGTTGATATTGTATCTCAAAATCATATTATTATGCGAAACTTCTAATATCAAATGCAACCGTTAAACTGTAACATATAATCTAGGAGG
>JBAXKN010000043.1:0-4123 GCA_037135295.1 Candidatus Saccharimonadota bacterium | reverse complement strand
GGCCGTGAAGTCGTCGACAAGTTAAAAGATGTTATCCCGCGTCAGAATTTTCAAGTTTCCCTGCAGGCTGCTATTGGTGGAAAATTTATTGCCAGAGCTGACTTATCGGCTTATCGAAAAGACGTAACAACTGGTCTTTACGGTGGAGATGTATCAAGGAAGAAAAAAGTGCTAGCGAAACAAGCTAAGGGTAAAAAACGTATGAAACGTTTTGGAAAAGTCGATATCCCATCAGAAGCATTTACGGTTATGCTAAAGCGTGACTAAATAACTAGTTTGTAAAGTTTTTCGATAATATCTTTTGTAACATCATCTCTGGATTGTTTGCCGTTTACGGAAATTAATATTCCAAGTTTGTTGTAGTAGTTAAAAACAGGTAGGGTTTTCTGTTCAAATTCATTAAAGCGGATATCTAAAATTTCTTTCGTGTCATCATGGCGTTTTGAACGGTCGTTATTTACCTCACGTGCTAGCCAGCGAGTATATGATTCATCGTTTGAAATATCCAAAAAAACGACTGCTTTTAATGGGTGATTTGAATCATCTAGTGATTTTACTACACCATCTTCTTCGCCATGCCAGCGTCCAACTGAACTTAGTAATAATGGTTTTCCTTTGAAATTAGGCTGACTTAGATATGGCAAGACGATATCCACATAATCATTAGTTGGAATTAATTTGCCAGTACGCATATATTCTTTTATGTGATTTGGCATTGCACTGCCTCGAAGAATTTCTCCACCACCAACTAGATTTCCGTCAAAAAGTTTTGCAAGTCGTATTCCTTGGGCGTCTTTGCCGGCGAAAGGCCGCCCGAATATATTAATAGAACCTGATCCAAGCCATTTTTTTATTTTAGCAATTTTTTCAATGTCGTACATTAATAATAAGTATAACCAACCAAATGGTTATCAACAAGCTTGGCACTCGTTGACACGGAGTGCTAGAAAGCTATATAATGTTGTTATGACAGAACGTCAAATCCAAATTCTAGCTGCCATAATTGAACAACATGCCGAGATAGCAGCGCCCGTTGGGAGTGTAATGCTCGCTAAATTGTTCGGTGTCTCAAGTGCGACAATTCGTAGCGAGATGGTAAGACTCGAGGAGATGGGATATATCGCTCAGCCTCACACAAGTGCTGGACGTATTCCAACAGATGCTGGATATCGTTTTTATGTAAATATGTTAAATGATACACCAATAGCCAATGCGCTTCCTGGATTCGATCGTAGTGCGAGAACGATTGAAGCCAGAGTTAATACGCATAGCGATCATGCCGATCGTGCAATTAGGAGTGCTGTTGATAGTTTAGTTGATTTAACAAAAAATCTAGGCATTGCAACGATAGGTGATGAGTTATATATGAGCGGAATTGGGAACCTTTTTTCTCAACCGGAATTTGCAAGTTCAAATCACGCCCAGTCAGTTGCTAGGTTACTCGATAATTTAGAACCTTGGTTGCGTGAAGCTGCCCCAAATGAGCCACTTAATGTTTATATTGGCGCCGAAAATCCAATTGGAAAAACTAGTGGTGTTAGTCTAATTATAAGTCGTTTCCGTTCGCCATATAGTGACCGTAGTTATATCGGAGTCTTGGGTTCAACCAGACAAAGCTATGATAGGGTAATGCGATTAGTTAGACACGCCGGTGCAATGCTAGAAGAAGTATTATAAATAGTAAGACGGTAGGTAATATATGATAGAAAAACCAAAGAAGATTAAAAAAGTATCACCACATGACCAAAAGATAGCTGAATTAACTGGAGATTTACAACGCACTCGAGCTGATTTTGAAAACTATGCCAAAAGAGTTGACCTAGAGCGAATAATGGCTCGTGAATCAGGTCAGGCAAGTGCGATATTAAAACTTTTGCCAATTATAGATAATATCGAGCGATCAATATCATATATACCAGATGAACTTAAAGATAATACTTGGGCGCAAGGAGTTGTTAGTTTAGTAAAAAATCTTGAAAAGTCCCTGGATAGTCTAGATATTAAACGAATTAATGCAAAACCAGGTACAATTTTTAATCCAGATCTTCACGAAGCTATAACTTTTGACGAAGAAGCTGTTGGCGATCACGAGATAATTGCCGAAGAAATGCAATCTGGCTATACTCTTGCTGGTCGTCCGATTCGTCATGCTATGGTCAGAGTCACTCGTCAGTAAAATTAACTAACTGTTTGAACCTTAAGCGTCATGGTATTATTAGAGTAAGTATTATGACAGTAAAATCTTTAATTTTTATAGTAAATCCAGGTAGTGCAAGCCGAAAGTATGCATTATTTGATGATGGTCATAAAAAAGCGAGTATTCATTTTGAACTTGTTGATGGCCTAGTTGTTGGTAATCTTGAGTATGGTGGCGAGAAATACATCGAAAGATTTGATGATGCGAACTTATCAAATGCTCCGCATCGTACATTACCGTTACTAAAAAAATATGGCGTCATTGGTGATGATGACATGTTTTCGGCAATTGGTATAAGAATTGTTGCGGCTAGTAAACAGTTTATTAATGATCAAACAGTCGATGATAATGCCGTAAAATTATTAGAATCTCTTAGCCAAAAATCCCCATTACACATCAAAACAGCACTGCTTGAAATAAAGCAATTAAAAATTCGCTTTCCTGATGTTCCAATAGTCGCGATATCTGACAGTGCCTTCCACAAAACAAAGCCAAAATGGGCTCAGTATTACGGAATCGATACTGATGTTGCCGAGAAATTAGGAATCGAAAGGTATGGTTTTCATGGAGTTTCGGTTGGTTCAGTCGTTAGAAACCTTAAAAAACAAGAGATTTTAATGCCAAAAACTATTATCTGTCACCTTGGTAGTGGTAGTAGCGTGACTGCTGTAAAAGATGGAAAAAGTGTCGATACAACTATGGGTTATTCACCACTCGAAGGTCTTATGATGTCAACACGTAGTGGTAGTATGGATGTCGCAGCGGCACTATCACTAAAACGTGGGCTACATTTAAGTGATAGTGAGATCGAAGAATACCTTTTCAAAAAAAGTGGCTTACTAGGTGTTAGTGGAAGTTCAGATGATATTCGTCAACTAACTGTAAAAGAAGAAAAGGGTGACGAACGGGCAAAATTAGCTCTTGATATATTTGTTTATAGAATTCAACAAGTTATCGGTCAAATGGCTGTCAGTATGGACGGTGTTAACTGTTTAGTATTTACTGGTACAGTTGGTGAACGATCAGTTGTTATCAGGTCCAGGGTACTAAAACGACTCAGTCATCTGGGTTTTAAGTGCGATATACAAATTAATGAGAAAACATTTGAGCCGAAGACTGTGGCGAATATAGCTGATCCGTCTAGCAAGCCAATACTAGTTATTCTGACAGATGAAGCAGCCGAACTTGCGCGGCGAACTGAAGAATTTATTGGTAAATAATTTGATTAAAAAATGACAAAAAAACACAAAAAGAATAATATTATAAAAATATTACTAGCTATATTTATTTGGTCTATCTTTTGGTTTAGTAGTCAGGCTGTATTTTTTATTAATTATAATTTACCAATAGAGAATATTGATACTAATACCATATTTATATATTTTACATTTTGGGTTTTATTTATAGCAATAATTGGAATTGTAATTTGGCGTTGGAAGGTAAATAATTTCAGCTTTTTAAGAATAAAGAATAAAAAAATACTGTGGTTGTATTTAGTACCAATATTATTCGCGGTAGTAATTTTAATAAATGGAGCGCCAGTTGATATAAATCGTTATTATTATGTTTTTGCAATGACGACCACTACATTTTTGGCGCAAGATATGCTTACGTTTGGATTTTTACAAACTTATTTAGAAAAACACACGAAACCTTCATATGCTGCAATGATCACTACGTTGGTATTTTTTATAGCACATCTTACGTTTGATTTATCTATCTTTACGCTAATATATGCTTCCGGTATTATTCTATTTGGATATTTAAGATACAAGACAAAAAATATATATTTACTTAATATAATCCATATGTCATTTTTGTTACTGCCGTTCAATATATTGTAATTAGCACTCTTGACATACGAGTGCCAACTAATTTATAATGAATATATTGGCAATCTACACCATAGAGTGCTAAAATTATATA
>JBAXKN010000042.1:0-4370 GCA_037135295.1 Candidatus Saccharimonadota bacterium | reverse complement strand
CAAAAATACCGGCTCGTTAACCGGTACTATTGTTGGTGCGCGAGAGAGGACTCGAACCTCCACGCCTTGCGGCACTAGCTCCTAAGGCTAGCGTGTATACCAATTTCACCACTCGCGCTGGTATGCATATGTTGCTAACTTTCGATAGCGTAATAATTATAACCTCAAGATATAGTTTAACGCTATACTTTTAGCGAGACAATCTGTAGTACTTTACTTTCCAGCTTTATTGTCTAAGGCTAAATTTTTGGATAGTCTGATTAAATTTGTCTACCGACTGTTAGTCATTCATTTGAGTGGTGTATTGCTTACCAAATCTACAGTGCTAGTGGTGTACAGTTAATCCGGCTTAAAGCCCGTTTCGGATTTATGCTAAAGCTTTAAAACGGACGGTTCGCAGTTAGTAATTAGTTACCCTAGTTGTTGCGACATAACTAATTAGGGGTTAAATCTTAAATCACTGAGATTATTGAGAAGTTCCAAAAATTACAAACCAGGTTTTTGCACCCATTCTATTGTCTGTTTTACGTAATTAACTTTCCTATCTACTTTATCGCAATGTGCTTTCAGTGTAATCTTTCTAGTAACTTTTTCTTTAACTACAGAATATTTATATTCACTTTCTCTAAAAATTGGGGTATTACCTGGATTAGATTTATATTGCTGAGTTCCATCCCCCCAATTTATGCCCATTCCTGTCACGGCTGAACCTGTGTATGCCATTGCTACCGGGTTATTGTTTGTTATGCCCTTTGTGACGTTTGCGTTAGTCATAGTACAATCTGCCCATCTATTTGAAGGGGATGGACTTACCCCCTTAGGATCAGTTGGCGATGAACTCGAAGTAATAGTGAATGGTTCGGCACTTGCCTTTTCCGAAACCCAGTTATTACTACCGGGTGTGGAACTATAGGCAACAACTGCTCGATAGCCACTACCCTCTGGTGCAGTAGAGATAGTAAGGTTATAGCTAAACTGAGTGGAATTATTGTTATCTCCAATACCTAGCACTACATAGTCATAATATGCAGGGTTACTGCTTTCATAGGAATACAAGCCTACAAACCATTCGCCGGAAGCGACTGGCTGATCAATAGTCCACTGTAGATTAATTGCAGTGCCTTGTTGGTAGCTACCAGTGGTATAGAAGCTAGTAACAATTGGGGTTGTAGTCGAGGTCGTAGTTGCATCCGCACTAACTTTTGATCCAGAAGTCATTGCAGGTGATCTGGGCGCTATTACAGGTTTTGACTTTGGAGGGATAATTGCTGCTTTAGATTTATCTGATGAAGTATTCTGCGTCTTACATCCTAGTAGGCTGAAGGTAATCTTACACAGTAGTGATTTCTTTGGGGCTGGTGTAGTTTTTAAAACGGTGGCTGATTCTTTCTTACATCCTAGTAGGCTGAAAGTAATCGTACATAGTAGTGATTTCTTTGGGGCTGGTGTGGTGGTAGAAGCCGTGGAAGAGGTTTGGTCAGTTCCTTGAGTTTGGGCAGTTGAAGAAGATGAAGAAGATGAAGAAGATGAATCGATGCTCTTAAGACCAGATGTTGGGGTTGGTATGGGAGTTGATGTAGGACCTGATATGGGAGTTGATGATGGGTTGACTTTGAATGAGCCGGAGCTTGTTGCCCAATTGTTCCAGGTGCCAGTACCTGATTGTGGGCGATAAGCCATGATTATCTGGTAGCCACTACCAACAGGATCTTTGGTGAGGGGAAACTCAACAGCATAACTAGTGGTACTGATGTTAGGACTTACTGATTTATAGCTGTAATAGGTACCGTTTGATGAACGTGACCAAACACCAAACTCACCAGTTCTGATAATCTGATTGGTAGAGAACCTTACTGGTACACTGCCACCTTGTTGATAGCTACTGGTAGTATCTACGGGAGCAGTTATGGTGATGGTGACTGCATTTGGGATCGGTGTGGGTGTGAGAGTTGGTGCTGAGGAGGAAGTGACTTTGAATGAGCCGGAGCTTGTTGCCCAATTGTTCCAGGTGCCAGTACCTGATTGTGGGCGATAAGCCATGATTATCTGGTAGCCACTACCAACAGGATCTTTGGTGAGGGGAAACTCAACAGCATAACTAGTGGTACTGATGTTAGGACTTACTGATTTATAGCTGTAATAGGTACCGTTTGATGAACGTGACCAAACACCAAACTCACCAGTTCTGATAATCTGATTGGTAGAGAACCTTACTGGTACACTGCCACCTTGTTGATAGCTACTGGTAGTATCTACGGGAGCAGTTATGGTGATGGTGACTGGAGAAGTTACTGCTTTTGATTTACTTACAGCCCAGTAGCCAATGCCACTAACAGCTGTTATTACAACTACAAAAATGGCAAGTTCTATTACAGCAAAGCCACGTTGTAATTTGTTCCTTGTTTTAGTCACTTTTTTAATCCTTTTTTATGTTTTGTTTATCTGATTAGAAAGTAACATAAAAGACAGAGACGTGCAAGATGCTTATGCTCAATTTTTGTTTTATATGAGCTTTTGTGCTATTAACAAAATCCGATTGAATACCGGATTTATTTGGAATCATCTAATGGTGCGCTCACTGGATAAAAGATGGAACATCTTTATGCCTAGTTTGTGCAAGTTGATTAAAGGTCTTGAAGGTTTAGGGCTGGTCTACCAAGATGGTGAAATCGTAGATATAGATATTCAGGAGAACGATCACGTTTATAAATAAAGCCCAGAAACTAAACTGACAATTTGTAGCCAATCTTTTTTGCAAGTTCGTGAGTCCAACGGTCTAGTCTATCAAGTTGATGGCCCATAACTAGCATTTCATCATCTGTTATTTCTTGACGCTTGGTGAATTCGTCGAGTAACCCGAGTACTTTTTGCATATCGGCATTACTTGCCTTTTCTTCTAAGGCCTTATCAATGCTGTCAAACCGCTTGCTCATATAATTAAATAGCTTGGTGAATTCATCTTGGCTCATATGCCAATTATATCAAAATTCTTGATAAAGAACGTTATACACATAATTTTGCTTTGGTGCGCTCACTGGATAAAAGGTGGAACATCTTTATGCCTAGTATGTGCAAGTTAATTAAAGGTCTCGAAGGACTAGGGTTAGTTTACCAAGATAACGAAATTGTGGACATAGATAGCCAGGAGGACGATCATGTTTGCAAACAGAGGTAATTTGCCTCTTTTTATTGATTTAGTGGGATTATGAGTAAACAATTAAAAATATGTTGACTAACTTAGTCCGTTTTGCTATTATCATTTTATGAACAATGTTGTAAATGTACACGATTTAAAAACAAACTACTCTAAGTATCTAGAGCAAGTTATCGATGGCAAGGAAATATTATTAGGTAAACACGGCAAGGCGGTGGCTAAGTTGGTTCCAATGCCTCATGCTAAGATGCCAAGAGTTCCTGGTGCACTCAAGGACAAAATCTGGATCAGTAGTGACTTTGACGAGCCGATGATGACACTTTGGGATACTGTGAGCGACAAGAGCTAATCTAAAATGATTATATTACTTGATACAAACGCTTTTATCTGGTGGGTATCGGATGATGTTCGCCTAGGAATAAAGGCACGAGCGACTATTGCAAACCCAACGAACGATGTATACATATCAAATTTAAGCTTGTTCGAGTGCAGCATAAAATCTAAACTTGGTAAACTAAAGATTGATTTTGATGCCGTAGACCAAGAAATCTCAGAAGGCAGATTGTTAGAACTTCGATTTGACACCTTGGTGGCTAGACAGTTTGTTGACCAGCAGCAGTTACCGCAATCCGATCCTTTTGATACAGCAATCGTTGCTCAAGCAATTTCTAAACATATGGTGCTCATAACAAGTGACCATCATATCTTAGAATTTTCCGTAGTCGGCCTTCACACTATAGACGCAAGAAAGTAGCTTCACTCTAAACTTATTTGCGATAGCGTTTGTGATTGCCCTCCATATTGCTTGGTGCGCTCACTAAACAAAAGGAGGAACATCATTGCGCCTAGTATATGCAAGTTGATTAAAGGTCTTGCTGGTTTAGAGCTAGTTTACCAAGATGGTGAAATCGTAGATATAGATAGCCAAGAGGACGATCATGTTTATCAATAAAGCCCGGCAGCTAAACAGATAACTTGTAGCCTATCTTTTTTGCAAGTTCATGCGTCCAACGATCTAGCCTTTCGAGTTGATGGCCCATAACTAGCATTTCATCATCTGTTATTTCTTGACGTTTAGTCATTTCGTCGAGTAAGCCGAGTACTTTTTGCATATCGGCATTACTAGCCTTTTCTTCTAAGGCCTTATCAATGCTGTCAAATCGCTTGCTCATATAATTAAATAGCTTGGTGAATTCATCTTGGCTCATATGCCAAT
>JBAXKN010000041.1:0-4543 GCA_037135295.1 Candidatus Saccharimonadota bacterium | reverse complement strand
AGCGTTAAAAAAACTAGAGCTTATGAGCGCACCTCATGCACGAAGAATACTTAAAAATGGTAATACTCAAGATGTTCTTTTTGATAAGCTGATTGTAGGTGATGTTATTTTATTAAAACTTGGCGATGAAGTGCCAGCAGATGGTGAAGTTATTGATAGTGAAGGATTAGAAACTGACGAAAGTATCCTAACTGGTGAATCTGCATCCATAGATAAGCCTAATAAATCTATTGTATATGCGGCAAGTGCAGTCGTTGCTGGAAGTGCAAAGATGAAAGTGACTGCAATTGGAATAGAAACAAAAATTGGTCAAATGGCATTGACATTAAAACGATACAAACCTCAACCTACTCCTATTCAACTTTCTATTTCGCGAGCCATCACGTGGCTCACTATTGGTGCCTTTTGTTTAGCCACGTTAATATTTATCGTATATTACTTTGGCGGTAAAGATACGATTGTTATTTTTAAAACTATCGCCTCAGCAGCTGTTGTAATTGTTCCTGAAGGCTTGTTGCTAGCAAGTTCGTTATTATTGGCGTATGGATCAATTAAACTCGCTCAGGCTAAAGTATTACCTCAAAAATTAGCAGCAATTGAAGCAATGGCATTATTGGACGTTCTTTGTGTAGATAAAACAGGGACACTTACAAGTGATAAGATTAAATTCGAAACATTTTACATATTTGATAAAGAACAAGAAAACATTTCAGAGCTTATTGGAATTGTTGCAAAAGAAACTAGTAGTGGCAGTAGTACTGGCGAAGCAATAATTGATGCCTTGCCAGCTCCTAATGAATATAAAGTTTTACAGACTTTAGCGTTTTCGTCTTCGCGTAAGATGAGTGGCGTAAAAGTATCCTATAAGGGCAAAAAATATAGTATTATTATGGGCGCTCCAGAACTTGTAGGGATGTTATCTCCATTAAAAACAATCCTCAAAAAGAATATCGAGCTATTAACTAACGAAGGCAAAAGAGTTTTATTAGTTTCATTATTTGATGATACAAAAACATCACTCAAGGACCTAAAAAATGGTTCAGGTAGAGCAATTGGAATCGTAGTGCTATCCAATGAACTTAGGGTTGGAGTTGAAAAAACCGTAGAATATTTACAGCGAAATGGCGTAAGTCTAAGAGTTATAAGTGGTGATAATCCGAATACTGTTCGTTATGTTGCTAGTCAAGCTGGGATTTTTAATCACGATAATGTAATTACTGGTGCTGACTTGCAGGAAATTAGTGAAAAAAAATGGGATAAAACTATTGCCAAAAATACGATTTTTGCCAGAGTATTACCAGAACAAAAAGAGAGATTAATCGAAACATTTAAAAGACTCGGTAATTTTACAGGTATGGTTGGAGATGGCGTTAATGACGCACTTGCATTAAAAAAATCCGATTTGGGCGTTGCTATGTATTCGGGTTCTGTAGCTACAAGGCGCGTTGCAGATATCGTACTATTGGATAATTCGTTTAATTCCCTGCCATTAGGTATGAAACTTGGCAATCAGATAATGCAAGCAATAGAGCTTGTCGCGACATTATTTTTTCATAAGATAATCTTTGGAGTTGTATTACTTCTGACGACACTATTATTTGGTTTTATATACCCTTTCGAACCAAGGCATATTACTTTTATGAATATTTTTCTTGTAACAGCCCCAACAATTATGTGGACCCTATTTACGCCTTCGCCGCGCCATCGTTTGTCGCCACGATATTTCTGGCGTGACACCCTATTTGCAGTTGCTCCTATAGCTGTTCTGTCAGGTGTAATGATAACGGCTTCATACGCTTTATTAAGGTCAATGCATCCACTTGACGTCCATGGAGTTTCTACAACTACAGTACTAATTGCGACATTTTTTGGAATCTACCTAGTGTTTTTAGTGCCTAGGATGTTTGATGTTAGAAATAACCGAAAGGCGCGTTTAGCAAGATTACTATATTCGATTGCCGTACTCTCTATTGTAGTTCCTAGTTTCAGTCTGCAATTTATTCGTGATTTCTTTAATTTTACGATGCCGACTTGGGAAAAAGCTTGGCCATTTATAATAGTTATTATAGGTACGGCAGTATTACAATGGATTATTGCTGGTAATGCTGGAAAAAGGTTAAAAAAACGAGAGCCGTAAATTGTTATTTTTTTGTAACTGATTTTTTAGGGATTTTGAAGATAAAGACAGTTTCAACATCTGGTGTACTTGTGACTGATATTTTGCCATTATGAAGTTCGACAATATTTTTTGCTAATGCTAGCCCAAGTCCATAACCTTTGTGATCACCGTTCGTACGAGACTTATCTGCTCTGTAAAACCTATCAAAAACATAAGGTATCTTATCTGATTGTATTCCTTGACCTGCATTTGAAATTTTGAATTGTGCAAATGAACCATCTTTTTGAGTGATATCAATGTCTATTACTGAATCACATGGACTATATTGAACTGCGTTATCAATTAAGACTTTGACAAGATCTGTAATTGCCATTTCATTGCCAGTTACTATTTGATTTTTGCTGTTTTTAAAATTTATTCGTTTATTTGTAAATTTATAATTTTTAATAACTTCTTTTGTCACTTTATTCAAATTTACAGATTCAAATTTAATATTTGTGTTTCCAATCTGCGAGAGGTTTAATAACATTTCTGCTAAATTTGAAAGTTTATTAACTTCTTCGAGGTTGCTCGAAAGTACATCCTTGAGACTTTCAGTTGTTGCGTCTTTATCACGTAAGGCAACTTCAAGTTCAGTTCTCATTACTGCTAATGGAGTGCGTAATTCGTGACTTGTGTCACTTGTAAATCTTGACTGAGCTTCGTGGGCCTCTTTAATTGGCTGCAGATTACGACGAGCAAGGTAGTAACTAATGAATCCACCTAAAATTAATATAATTATATTTATATATACCAATTCAATCATTAGTTTTTCTGTAGAATTTATATCATTACTTGCACGAATAATAGTTTCTAGCAAAGTGTCAGGCGTTGAATCGAGTGACTTTTGAATGTTTGTTTGAAAATTATCTACTCGTGAGTGTATATTACTATAAGACACTTGGTATATTGCGATACTAAATATCAAACTAATTGACATTAGTATTACTAAGTACCATCCAGTCAATCTGAGTGTAGCTGAACTAAAAATACTTATCAAGCCGTTATTCTGCTTCAATTTTATAGCCAAACCCCCTTACGGTATGTAGTAACTTTGTTTTGAAAGGATCATCGATTTTTTGACGTAGGTACTTAACGTATACTTCAACAGTATTTGGCAAAACATCTGCATTGTAATCCCAGACATGACTAATAATCATATCCTTATTACTTGGCTTTCCTTGATTTCTTAACAGATATTCAAGTAATGCAAATTCTTTACCTGTTAATTTTATATCAGAGTTACCTCTCTTTACTTCAAATGTTACTGTATTTAACGACAAATCTCCTGCTGTTAATACAGTTTGTTGAACATCGACAGGTCGGCGTAATAACGCACGTACGCGAGCAAGTAGCTCTTCCAGTGCGAATGGTTTGACTAGGTAGTCATCTGCGCCTGAATCAA
Organism: Candidatus Saccharimonadota bacterium; assembly: GCA_037135295.1. Classification (GTDB taxonomy): domain Bacteria; phylum Patescibacteriota; class Saccharimonadia; order Saccharimonadales; family Saccharimonadaceae; genus UBA1547. The sequence goes on along the minus strand of JBAXKN010000041.1, from coordinate 980 downwards.
GCCCCTTTGTACGATTTTCAATGGTTCCTTTTGCTGTTAGTAGTATCACTGGCGTGTGTATTTTTGCTTTTCGCATTTCTTTTACAATCGCTAGACCATCATATTCACCTGGTATCATCCAGTCAATTATATTTAAATCATACGGTTCAGTAGTTGCCATTGCGTACCCATCGTCACCGTCATATGACACGTCAACTGCATAATTCTCTTGTTGGAGTGCTTTCTTTAAGGCATTTGCTATTTTGTGTTCGTCTTCTATTATTAATATTCTCATACTGTATATTACACTAAAAGTTACTTAATATATGCTTAAACATCTCATATTAATAATTTTATACGATATACTACATTTAATCAAAAAATATTGTAAGTGATATATTAAATATCGGTTGATATTTTAGTGTATAATACACTTTATGAAAGATAAAATTAAATTTGATACAAGGACATTTGTTATTTTTTGGTTAATAGGAATAGGAATTTGGCTGTCAGCACAAGTTGTATTTATGGGAATTGGGCTCGCTAGCACTGCATTGGCAATAATTGGAACCTCATTTATTTTTGCAGTTGCTCTTAGCCCACCAGTAAACCGACTAGCAAAAATTTTACCAAGTAAAAGTAGAGTTTTGAGTACGGCTATTGCATATATAGCAGTTATGACACTTCTTGGATTAATAGTATTTTTGGTTATTCCACCAATTGTTGAACAAACAGTGGTTTTTATTCAAAATATCCCCAAACTTGTTGATTCTGCGGTTAACCAATCAGCTTGGTTAACAGATTTAATACATCACTATAATCTACAAGGTGAAGTCAATAATATACTTGACTCGATAAAAAATAGTGCAACTCATTTTGCATCAGGAATCGGTCCTATTTTAGTTGCGAGTGTTGGTAATTTTTTCTCTGTATTAACAGCCTTCATCTTAATACTTGTTTTGACTTTCTTGATGCTTGTCGAGGGTCCTTTATGGTTAAGG
>JBAXKN010000040.1:0-4918 GCA_037135295.1 Candidatus Saccharimonadota bacterium | reverse complement strand
AATAATACCTGAGCTGTACTTTTATTATATTTTTCAGCAATAGATTCCAGTTTTGCATCATTTAACATTGCACCTCTTGTGAGCGGGCTATATGCTTCCATGATAATGTCGTTTTCATTACAGAATTTATACATTGCAGGGTTGAAGTTATAAGGCGAGCATTTTATCTGGTTAACAACTGGTATTACGGTTGCCATATCTAATATACTTTTTATTTGTCGCACGGAATGATTGCTAACACCGATAGCTTTTAGGTTGTCATTGTCATTATAAATTTTTTCTAATTTGACCCAAGTTTTTTTAACCATTCCTGGTACAGGCCAATGAAGTAAATATAGATCGATATATCCTATATCCAAATTTTCAAAACTTTTTTTGAAAGATTTTTCTGCGTTTATGGCGTCAGTTGGCCATAATTTTGTCGTTACGAATATTTCTTCTCGTGGTATGCCACTATCCCTGATGGCTTTACCAACTGATACTTCATTACCATAGAATTTTGCCGTATCGATATGTCTGTAGCCAGCATTTAGTGCATTAATCACTGCGTCATAGGCTGTTTTGCCATCTTTTACTTGCCAAGTACCAAATCCCAGTAAGGGCATCATGGTGCCGTTATTTAGCTTTACCTTTGACTCAATATTCAATTTGTTCATACCTACATGTTAACATTTTTGGCAGCACTAAATACTGCTTCGAATTTTGGTCTGTCAAATCCAAGGATTTTTGATTGTTTTCCATCTCCGTATTCGATTGTGCTGAATGGAACACCCATTTGACCACTTAGTCGAACCATATTTTGCGCTGCAATTGGGTTTTCATCAACGTTATAGACTGTGTATTTTATATCCTTCTCATCAAGCCAATTCTTTAATGAAGTGCAATATGCGCATCTTTTTGTGCTGTATATAGTAATTTTTATGATTTTTCTCCTTTTTTGCACATGCAGTCCCTACATGTTCCGTTAATTGTTAATTGTCCAGAAATATTACAATTTTTTATACATGATTCTAATATCGGGATAATTTTGTCTTTTACATCGGCATCTTTTAACATGCCACAATTAACACATTGGAAGTGATCATGTGGTTTTTTATTGCATTCATATCTCATACAACCATCTTTATCACATGGTGCTGTTGCGATTTTACCGCGTGATGTCAATCTGGCTGTGGCGCGATGGACCGTAGTAGCACTAAGGTCAGGGTATGTTTTTCGCAAAGAGGCTAGCAACTCGGCGTTTGTGGCGTGACAAAGTGATCCAAGCTCGCATTCAATATTTTTACAATACTTAGTTTCGCGTTGTTTAATATCCGTGTCTTTCATATAAATTATTGTATATGAAATATATGTTAATGTAAATAGTTTACAATAAGATTATCATCAAGATATTAAATGAAATAATTTATGGGTCACAGTTGTATAATACATGTGGCCATGAATACTAAAAACGAAAGCCTTTCAGATTCGCAGGTAATATCCTTAGTTTTAGGGGGTGATGAAGATAGTTTTGCGTTATTAGTCGAAAGGTACGAAAGTAAACTGATGCGTTATGCTATGTTTATATTAAAAGACTATGATGTGGCATCGGATATAACTCAAGAGACGTTTATAAAAGCATATATTAATCTTCGAAGCTTTAAAATCGATAAAAAATTCTCATCATGGATTTATCGGATCCTTCATAACGGCGCGATGAATTATATAAAAAGAAACAAGAAAACCTGCGCCCTTGGTGCAATCGATGAAATTGATAATGATTTTTTAGTTGGTTTTACTTCGGACAAGATGATTGATAGGAATATGCTAAATATTCAAGTCAGAAAATGTCTGGGTAAGATAGACATAAAGTATCGTGAGATTTTAATGTTAAGTTTTTTTGATGGATTAAAGTATGAAGAAATTAGTGATATATTACACATACCAACTTCAACAGTTGGCGTTAGGATTAGGCGAGGAAAGATGATGTTAAAAAATGTTTGTCAAAAGGATGGAGTAAGTTATGAATAAAAAAATTCAACCAAAAATTAGTCCTATCGAAAAAAAAGTGATGGACAAAATTAAAAATGGCGAAGCCCATATGCGACCGCAATCATACTATATATTTGTTGGATTATTGGGAGTCTTATCTGTTATCGTGTTGGGCTTTATCTCGGCTTATTTTGTTAGCGTTGCTAGCCTTTGGGTACGCATACAGGCTGCACAAGGTCCAGCATATGGTGCCAAGCAGAATCTATTTAATATGATGGGTACTTTTCCATGGTGGGCATTATTACTAGGAGTATTGATACTAGTATGTATGATTTTATTGGTTAAAAAAGTCGGGATTATGTACAAGGTGCGCTTACTATACCTAATTCCATCAATAGTATTTCTAGTTGTTGTCGTGGGCTTTCTATTTTCATACAGTTCACTACCAAATATGTTTAATGGTCACAAGCAAAATATTAGATGTAATAACGGTAATCTAGACTGTAAACCACTTGGTTTAGGCTATATCCGCAATAGATAGTGAAATAATTTGTTGGCCTCGTTTGTAATACATATGCCGGAAGGAGGCACAATGAAAAAAATAGTAATGTATAGTTTAGGAACAGCCAGTTTGGCTATCGCCGGACTAGTATTGGTACCAACGTTTGCTGGTGCACAATCAGTAACAGGTAATACAAAAGGTAATGGTGGTGGATATGGTTACCAGCAAGTCATAGAAACAAAAGCGAAAACGCTTGGTATGACAGAAGCTGAACTAAAAACACAACTTGAAACCAAAACTTTGCTAGAAATTGCAGAGGAAAAAGGTATTAGTGAAGATCAACTTCATGCATCAATGCAAAAAGCTGCGCAACAGCGTTGGGTATACAAAGGTCTAACTCAAGCCGAGATTGATAGCAGAATGCAAAACATGCAAGAACGTCAAGCAGGTGATCACGAGGCAAATAGTGCTAATCGTGGCGGCGGAATGGGACTTAATCGTCACAACCAATAAAAAAGCTTAAACAAGCTAATCTAATAGAGGCCAGAGATGGCCTCTATTATGAATATGTTACAAATATTTATGCAAACAGTTAATTTAATTGCTATAATTTATTTATGATAATACCTAAAAAATTAAAACCTGGTGATGAAGTTCGTATTATTGCACCCGCTAGGTCAATAAGTATATTAAGCGATGAGTTGAGAAATATTGCGGATAAAAGATTATCCGATATGGGTTATAAAGTAACATTTGGTAAAAATGTAAGTGAGATCGATGATTTTAAATCTTCCAGTGTAAAATCTAGACTTGATGACTTACATGAAGCATTTTCTGATAAAGACGTAAAAGCTATTTTTACGGTTATTGGCGGATTTAACAGCAACCAATTGTTAGATTATATTGACTGGAAATTGGTCGCTGACAATCCAAAGATTTTTTGTGGATATTCAGATATCACAATATTAAACAATGCTTTTTATGCAAAGACCGGGATGGTTTCATACTCTGGACCACATTATTCTAGTTTTGGACAAAAACTTCACTTTGATTATACTTTAGACTATTTTACCAAGTGCTGCGTAGGCGATGAAAAATATTCCATTAGTGCTTCGACAGACTGGAGTGATGATCCATGGTATAGTAATCAGGAAAAAAGAAATCTAGTGAAAAATGATGGTTTTTTAGTTATAAATGAGGGCATTGCCGAAGGTGTAATTATCGGCGCGAACCTTTGCACATTTAATCTACTACAGGGCACACAGTACATGCCAAGTTTGTTAGATTCTGTTTTGTTTATAGAAGATGATGCTCACGGCGACGGATCCGATGTTTTGGAGTTTGATAGGAATCTTCAGTCATTAATACAACTTCCTGACTTCAAAGGAGTAATGGGTATTGTGATTGGTAGGTTTCAAAAAGCTGCGAATATGAATAATGATTTATTGAAACAGATTATAAAATCCAAAAAAGAACTTGATGGTATTCCGGTTATTAGTGGGGTAGATTTTGGACATACTGACCCTAAGATAACATTACCGATAGGCGGAAGAGTGCAAATTGATACAAATAGTGAGCAAATGATAATCATCTTGGAGCATTAGGCGCATTTCTATAAGGTTGAATATGTAAACTTTAAAATTTGCCAATTTAACTGTTTATGGCTACAATTTACTTATTAAACAATAAACATAGGGGATTATCATGGAAGATGAACCACAAACACAGCAGGATAAAGAACTAGAGTACGAGGTCCCAGTAGTTGAAGAGCAAGAAGTGCAAGCAGACGGTACAATTCATGAATTTAAACGTCAAGGTACAAAAATATTTAATGAATCTTGGGAAACTAAAAACGAACCACTTGTATCACAATATTCTGGTGGTGGTATTCCACCAATTGATAATCCACCATATAAGGTAAACACTCTCGATCCAAATAGCAAGGCTGGCTTTCCTGAAGATTTAAATAATCGCGTAAATGTAGATTCCTTGGATGTTGATAAATCTTTCTCAAAAGATGGTAATAACCCTGATAATATAAAATAAGCATAGCAGGGTAATTTGAGGCATATTTTTTGTTGATTGTATAATCTGTAATACAATAGTCATATATGAAAAACTCAATCATTAGCTTTAGGAACAAAACTAATATTAAGACTACCCGCAAGATCATCGGGCGGGTTTATCAATTACTGGCACTACTGGGTTTGTTGTTTGTAGTATTCGTTTCGTTAGGGTTTATAAACATGCAAGTTGCCGGTATTCTGATATTTATGTATTTAACTTGTTGGATATTATTACTTGCTTTTGAAAAGTGGCTATCTGGTTGGCCAACACAAAAAATAATTAAAATGGCGCTTGGTATTATATTTTTTATTATTTTCTTCGCATTAATTCTTTATATCGCACGTCGATATATACCGGATTTAATTATTAATCCTGTTA
>JBAXKN010000039.1:0-5100 GCA_037135295.1 Candidatus Saccharimonadota bacterium | reverse complement strand
TTGCCAGATGCGGCTGCTTGTTGGTTTATAACCTCAGTAATAGGATTAGCTGCGTTTATTTTTGCTGCAGTTAGATTAAAAAATCAAGTTGTGGCATATCTTGCGATTGCTTTTGCCACAAGCATGGCGACATCAAGTGTAGCAATATTACATGTAGGTTTAATGTGGTATTTTGTCGTTTTGATAATTTTTGGATCTGTTATGACTTTCTTGGCAAAATTCAAAATGAGTTGGGTCCCAGAGTGCTTTGCAAATCCAATTCAAAAATCTAATAATTGGATTGTTCCACTTACGATTACAGCTAGCTTGTTTGCATTTAACGGAATGTCAATTACAGACTATTGGGTTGTCTCACTAGTTAGCGCATTTTATTACGGCGCTGTTGCTGCGTCATCTGTAGAAGGCAGACAGGCTGCCATATTCGTTACTAGATTATTAGCTAGTTTGACCTTGGTTTTGATGTCTTATGACATATCTGGTAAGTCATGGACAGAAGTTGGACTTACTTTGTCAGCAGTTGGACTGTTGCAGATAGCAATTTCAATTTTGTTTTTGCCAAAGCGAAAAGAAGGCGATAGTAATAACGAGACATGGCTATGGCTTGGATTTTCTTTTCAGCTTTTTGCAACCTTATTGGTGTTACAAAATAGCTCTTGGGCAAATATTGTAACAGGACAACTTGCTATCATGTTGATATCGAGCTTTGCTGTAGCTTACTTATTGCGCAGAGCTGTTGTATCTATTTTTGGTACCATAGCACTTTGTGTAATACCTATTATTGTTGGATTTAATGTCATAAAACCTGCACTAGAAATGTATTGGGTATCATTGGTGTTAATTATTCTTGCTACAATCGCACTCTCTATACTCTCAGTAAAAAAACTTGTTACAAATTCACCATCAATCAAACCATACTTAGTAACTAACTTCACTATATTTTTGATAGAATCATTAGTCTTTACGTTAATAATATCTGATGGTTGGGGATTTTCTATTTGGACGTTTGCGACAGTATTGGTATTTGGTCTAATGTATCTTCAACGTCAAGCTTGGGTCAGCTTAGTAGCAAATGCAATGATTTTAATTACGGTTTTGCGTTTTGTGGAACATAATATTGAATCGCAATGGGTACCAGTTATATTCTTAGTTTTTGCCGCAAGTGCACTATCTATACTCTCAGTAAAAAAACTTATTACAAATTCACCATCAATCCGACCACATTTAATATTGAATTTTGGTTTCTTTATAATTGAAGCATTAGCGTTTACGTTGCATATTGAACCATCATGGGGTTTTGCTGTTTGGCTAATAGCTTCATTGTTAGTGTATGTCTTGATGTATCTAGAGCGTCAACCATGGCTGAGTGTAGTAGCAAATGTTATGATTTCGGTATCGATTTTACGTTTTATAGAGCCTGAAATCGAAGCCCATTGGGTAGCATTGATATTTATTGTTTTTGCGGCGATTACTTTTGTTGTTAGATATTTAACTAGCAAGTTGAAAAATTTCCCATCAACCCGTCCAGCCTTGTTGTCGAACATAGGTATGTTTATAGTTGAGTCATTGTTCTTCACATTAGGTATAGGTTCAAGCTGGGGTTTGGTGATTTGGATAATTGCAACAATGATAGTTTACGGGTTAGTTTATATTGAGCGTCAGCCATCTTTGAGTATTATAGCAAATGTCTTTTTCCTAGTTTCATGTTTTTGGTTTATTGATCTTATGGAAATTCCTGATATTTGGCGAACAATTGTTATCTCTTGGATTGCGTTTGTGGTATTTTATGGTTCATATTGGCTACTACTTTCATTATCAAAGCAAAGATATAGTATATATTTTTGGTGGTCAGCGATTATTGTTGCTGGAATTGTAAATGTAACAAGTTTAATGAATATAAACGAACCAATAGTTGTTACGGCAAGTATTGGCCTAATAGGTGTGGCTATAGCCGTGTTAATTGAGGGTTGGCGCCAAGGTAAGTTTGGCTATTATGATATTGGCGCAATATTGGCTAATATCGGCATGCAAAGAATTCTAGCAGTGGCTGCTCCAGACGCAAATATTTTAATCTATACAAACTGGTGGGCTGCAACATTTGTTGGATTAAGTTATACGTATTATTCGGCAGGGAAAAGGATAGATGCAAAAATACGTGTTATCATTGCGCTGACAGCAGTATCATTGTTCAGTGGTTTAGCTGCGCTTGGATCATTTGGAGTTAGTGATATTCCTTATGAGTCAATATTCCTCATTGAGCATGTGCTGATACTTACATCAGGTTTGGTCTTGTCTCGTAAATTATTTACTATTTGGGGCGCAGTTGGAGTGATTTTATCTGTTTTATGGCTAATAAAAGGCGTCGGGTATTTATTGCTTGGGCTTGCGGCGTTTGTATTAATTGGCTTTGCAATATATGCGCTTGTTAGACAGTCAAAAAATACTAAATAAATAGTTGTGGCACACGGTCTTTCCTATTGACTAAATATAACAAAAGTTATAAAATAAGTTAGTTTCATTAAGGTAAATAATATGATCAACCAAGAAGAAATATTTGGAATTTTCGAGAAAGTTAGTATCCCAAGCTTGGGTATTAATGACGTACTAGCAAAAATAGACACCGGTGCGTATTCGGGCTCTTTGCATTGTTCAAAAATTAAAGAAATAACAAGAAAATCTGATGGCAAAAAAGTACTACGGTTTGTTCCATCAGAAAATCATTCAAATAAAATGGAATTAGTGGATTATCATATTGCATACGTCCGCAGTTCATCTGGCCATCGCGTAAAACGCTTTCTATTTGATACAGATATTGTTATAAAGGGAAGTATATATAGTATTCGTATTGGTTTATCAGATAGGTCTGATATGATGTGCGAGATACTAATTGGCAGAAGGTTTCTGCGAGAAAACAATATAATTGTTGATGTAAGAATTAATCAAGAACTAGATACTGATGGAGAAAAAAGATAATGAAAATAGCAATTTTATCAAACGGCCCTGGGAATTATTCCACAAAGCGTCTAAAAGAAGAGGCTATTTTAAGAGGTCATGAAGTAACAATAGTTAAATATAAAGAATGTTATGCTTCTATCGAGCAAAATAATCCGACAGTTAGTTATCGAGGTGAAGATTTGGCAAAATTTGATGCTATTATCCCTCGTATTGCTTCATATATGACAAAATACGGCACAGCAATTGTACGCCAGCTAGAGATGCAAGGCGTATATACAATATCTAGCTCAATTGCAATAAGTCGTTCTCGTGATAAATTACGTAGTATGCAATTACTGGCAAAATCTGGTATTGGTATCCCAAAAACGGTTGTATCACGAAATACCACAGACATTGATAATTTACTTGATCAACTAGGTGGTACGCCAGTAATCATAAAACTTGCTCGTGGTACACATGGCAATGGAGTAGTTCTTGCGGAAACCAAAAAAGCCGCTAAATCTGTATTGCAAGCATTTTATTTGACAAATGACGACGGGACAAACATTCTTTTGCAGGAATTTATAGCTGAATCTGCCGGTACAGATATCCGTGCTTTCGTCGTTGGAAGCCGAGTTGTCGCTAGTATGAAACGTCAAAGTCTCGACGATGATTTTCGATCTAATTTACATAAAGGCGGTGAAGGCACTAGCGTTAAATTAACTGAGGAAGAAAAAAAAGTTGCAGTAAAAGCCGCCAAGGCTATGGGGCTCAACGTCGCAGGTGTTGATTTAATGCGAAGTAATCGTGGTCCTCTAATTCTGGAAGTAAATGCTAGCCCAGGTTTTGGTGTCGAAAAGGTAACAGGACGAAATGTCGCTGGTGCAGTTATTGAATACGTTGAGTTAAATTCGAAGAGACGCAATAAAAAAGATAAAGTCGGCGCCTAAGAATTAATTTCTTTGTTATACTATGCTTATGGTATATAACAGGTTTCTAATTTATGCGTAAATCAGGAAATTTGAGCACTACTTTAATTATTTCTGGTGTTGTTTTGTTAGTTGCTTCTACTTTCTTGTTATTTATTATGCCAAATATGCTTAAACCACCTACTGACTTATGGCTTGGCGATGGCATTTTCCGTGCAAAGTTAGCCCTAAATGATGTTGAAAGAGAAAAAGGGTTATCCGGTACTGAGGAACTTCAATCCGACCAGATATTATTAATGGCTTTTCCTTATGAAGATAAATGGTCAATTTGGATGAAGGATATGAATTTTCCGATCGATATAGTTTGGCTTAATAGTGCCAAAAAAGTTGTGTTCATTAAACTAAATGCTACACCCGAATCCTACCCAGATAAGTTTTTGCCAAAAACAAATGCAAGTTATGTAGTTGAACTTCCTGCTGGTACTGTTGAGAGTAAATCAATAAAAGTTGGTAAATTCGCAGTTTTTGAAATTGATAAGAAGGATATTAAATAAATGACGACAGTTTTTATATACGCAATTATCGCAATAATTTTATTTGTAGCTGCATTTATAACTAAAAGAAGGTTCGGTTTGTTAGGTCTTGCTTTGGCCGCAGGGTCTATACTGAACGGCATATGGGCATATGATGCCGGATTGGTGGCGGGTCTATTCGGTGTTCCCTCAACTTTTCTAACTTCAGCGATAGTATCGGTCATTGTTATACTACTTCCAGCTATTGTGTTGCTATTTCATGGTTCGACCTATAGGACGCTGTTGGGTAGAATTATAGGAGCAAGTTTATTTACGGTTTTAGCAATATCATTTATGATTGAGCCACTCAGCCATGCCTTAATTGTACAGGGTGTCGGGTCAGATATTTACACTGGATTATTGAGTGCCAGAGCTAATATTATTGGGGTCGGCTTAATCGTGGCAATAATTGATTTATTTTTAACAAAACCTGCACATTTTTCTGGTAAACATCACAAGCGTTGACAAACTACTACTATTAATGATACATTTTTTAGATGCGGGACCATAGCACTGCTGCCTAGGCGCTTGCGCCGAATAGATAGCAATAGGCTGCTCTAACTAATAATAATTGTTTAGACTATGGTACTGGTAATGTAAACATTCATAATTCGGGACCATAGCTCAGCTGGTTAGAGCACCTGCCTTTTAAGCAGGGTGTCGTGAGT
>JBAXKN010000038.1:0-5397 GCA_037135295.1 Candidatus Saccharimonadota bacterium | reverse complement strand
ATTTGTGATAGCACTACGTACGCGCTCCCTGGCCTCGTCAATTGCTTTATTCCCAAGCCCAACAATCTGTAGGGCAGGTAGTGATTTTGTCGCATCACACTCGACCTCGATAAGTGAACCATCGAAACCAACTGGCGCAACTGTTATAACTCTGGCAACCATAAGTTTAATTTAAGCACGATTGGCCCATAAGCGCAATCTATGCTATAATAACGATGTTACGTTGGGGCTGAGTTTAGCTTTCGACGAAGGGATTTTAACAGATTATTTTGCAAGTCGAAGGTACTCGTTAAGTACAAAATTTAATTGCAACATTTACTGCAAAAGCAAAAAGCTTTGTAGCTGCGATCGCATCTGCTTTCCAGCCACAAGTTCTAGCGACAGCACGGGTTTAACCTGAGCCATCACGTCAACCAGGCGACATAGAGTTGATGTGGTGTTATAAGCATGTCGCTAACTGATTTAGTGGGGAGCAACGCTTGATTGGGACATTATATTGCGCGACAAATGAGGCATTTTTCGTTTAGCTTTAAGTCACATGAGTCGTTAAAAAATAAGTCAGACTAAACTTGTAGATAAATAATAGGTTACCTTTCGGACCGGGGTGCGATTCCCCGCAGCTCCACCAATTTGATTATAAAAAAACAACCGCCTGCGAGGAACGGTTGTTTTTTATTGTGGAGTTTATATTGTCTTTTTGTTTTTGACTCCTGCATAAGTTTTTTATTCAGGAGCTACCACTATAATAATGCTACAAAGCGCTTGTGTCAATAACAATTATAAAAAATGTCTAGTAAAAAATACTACGTCTGCAAAAGTCGTCGATTTAGCATCATCTTGATCATTATTGATACAATATGAAAGCAACTTTCATAATATAATAGTAGTATATATGTAATCTTGTCTATATTAATGGCATAGTTGCCGCGTAGTGATTGTTAATTGTTTGTGAGTTAGATCAAAAATAAATAAGTTTATTAATGCATTTTAATAAATATGCAAACAAAATGAATTGTTTAAAATATTTTATTAAATTTTATATTAAAATTTAATAATAATAATTTACTGGCCTCGATATATATAAATGGGATTAGTAAACGCACGATATTTTGGATTAGTTATTTGCGTAGCTGCAGGTAAGAATAGTATTATTAATATGTACTAAAATTACCTAAAATTTAATTACATTATTGTGATTAAAATACATAAAATCATTAACTATTGTAGTAATCACAATGTTGTATATATGTACAAACTAACAATTCATATCTTTGACTCATATGTATTTTGTGCGAATAGGTTATTTAAACATCGAAAATATTTGTATAGCTTATTGACTAAGCAAGGTGCTTGTGTTATGATTTCAAATAAGCTTTAACCAAAACAAAAAGGCTCAACAAACAAAATTCTTTAACAATTTAAATAAGATATATGACCGCATTTTTTGACGGAAAAACGGTGACGACATATGTTACTTGTGTGATATTTGTACCAATTTGGTGCGAACAATCCTATGTAATGGCGTCGCCGATGCTCCGCCAAATGGCGTGAAGCGCATACAACGGTGTCAATACACGATATTATTTATCTTTGATGATTAGTAATTAGTGGCTTGAGGCTGTGTATATGGGATATGTGCCCCGAGTTTTCTCGGAGCGGTCAGTCTAACAGCCTGCAGCGGCAGGTTGCCTGTGGTTCACACGCTCAATTTTTAATTATATAGCGTTTGCTGCAATCCGGGCGTTTTGATTTGTCGCTCAGGCTAGTTTTATTTTCAATACAAATAAATGGTATAGTTTTATATAGCAATGTTAAAAATAATTATTTCATTAGTGACAGTGGTAAGCTTGGGCTTGCTGGTTATGTTATTAAATATTACTACTCCAGTGACTGCTGGTCCTTTTGGTATTTTAGCAATTTTCATTTGTTCTTATCTGTCATTAATTGGCATAGTAACATTTTTTATATACGGTATTAGTAAAATAATCGCTCATCTTTCGGTTGCTCTTGTTTCTAGAAAGCCATTTGAGGCATTATCATTTAAACGTTCTTATTATTTTTCGACTGTTATTGCTGCTGCTCCTATTATGTTGATTGGTATTCAATCTGTCGGTAATGTCGGACTTTACGAGTATTTACTGATGTTAGTATTTATTATTATTGGTTGTTTATATGTATCAAAAAAAATTAGTTAGATTTGTTGGCATAAGCTTGATGTTATCATGATATAATTACAGATATGAAACCAGAAACACCATTACCAATAATAAATCCAGAACAATTATCTGTTCCAAGTGGGCAAAATGTTGAAAAAATACCTACAACAGATAATCTTGAACTTGGAAATACAAAGGGTATTGATGCGTATGAGAAAAAAAGTGAATTGAACTCAGCTATGGCTGATTTAGGTTCTTCGACAGCTTTACCATTACCAGTCGGTGATAGCCAAGTTACTATCGGCAGTACTATGGTAGCTGGGAATCCGTTAATAGCTAATGATGATGATTTGATTGAAAAAGAATGGGTTGAAAAGGCAAAAAAGATTTTGATTGAGACACAAAATAACCCTTATAAACGTGATAACGAAGTTAATAAACTGCAGGTTGATTATTTGAAAAAACGCTTTGGGAGGGAGCTAGGCGTTGCTGAATAAGTTGTCGTCTGGGTGTAAAGTAGTAACATGATAACTTTATTGATCACAATATTTATTATTCTGGTTATTATTATGGCTATCTTTGTGTTTGTTTTTTCTCAATATCAAAAAACTTTACGTGACGCAAAAAATTATGAACGTGGATTAAAGATGATTCCAATGTACATTCATATACCACCTTCAGGTGACGATATAGAAAATGCTAATGGTCGTGATGAACGTGATATTACAGAAGAAGTCCTTTCAGAAGCTCAGGTGATGTATAATATCATCTCTAGTACAGCCACAAAAGGTTTTAAGAGCCGTATTTACGGACAACGTCATATATCATTTGAGATTGTCGCTCATGAAGGTTTGGTCCATTATTATGCTGTTGTCCCTGCTGTCTTAACAGAAATTATTAAACAGGCGGTTGCGGCAGCTTACCCATCTGCACGACTTGAAGAGATAGAAGAACGAAATATATTTAGCCAAGTTGGTAAAATTAGCGGTACTATAGGTGGTGAATTTACACTTAAGAAAAGCTATGTTTATCCTATTGCTACTTATCAGGAATCTAAACGTGATGCTGCAAGAGCCTTATTGAATGCATTATCAACTGTTACTCATGAGGATGGAGTTGTTGTGCAATTAATGATTAGGCCAGCCAGCGAAGGTTGGGTTAAAAATTCCATATTCGCAGCTAACAAGATAAAAAAGGAAAAAGGTGTAAAAACAGCTGGAATTGGAGATATATTCAAACCAAAAAGTATTATGGAGGCTTTGTGGAAACCGCCTGAGTCAAAGGACACAAAACCAGAAGATAAACAATTGACATCATTGGAGCAAGGGTTAGTAGAAGCAATCGAAGAAAAAACACGCCACCCAGGTTATGAAGTGTTAATTCGTGTTGTTGTTTCGTCTAACACTGCAGCTAGGTCCCAGGCATTATTGAAGAATATTATTGCTGCTTTTTCATTGTTTGATTCGACTACAAATAACGGTTTCAAGTTTAGTATCGCCAAAGATATTGATGAGTTGGTGACAGCTTATATTTTTAGGTTTTTCCCTCAAGCTGTTACACAAAATATCCTAAACAGTGTTGAATTGGCGACGGTATTTCACTTGCCAGATCAAAATAGTATTCCAACCTCACAAGTGCAAAGGCAAATGGCCAAACAGGTTGATGGTCCGACACAACCAATGGAAGAAGGATTTTTACTTGGATATAATGAGTTTAGAGGGACGAAAAAACAAATTAGGCTTGGTGTAAATGATCGTCGTCGACATACATATTTTATTGGGCAAACAGGTACTGGTAAGACGGCTTTACTTAATAATTTAGCATTTCAGGATATGATGGATGGTCGTGGCTTTGCTTTTATCGATCCACACGGTGATGCAGCCGAGGAGCTACTAGGCGTAGTACCCAGAGAGAGGGTTGAAGACGTTGTTTATTTCAGTCCTGGGGATATGGAAAGTCCTATAGGATTAAATTTGTTTGAATTTGAAACTCAAGATCAACGAGACTTTTTAATTCAAGAAGCAATTGCTATGCTATATAAACTTTATGACCCAGGGCATACTGGTATCATTGGTCCCAGATACGAGCATTGGTTTCGTAATGCGGCTTTGACGGTTATGAGTGACCCAAATGGATCGTCATTCATTGATCTCCCACAAGTATTCAACGACCAGGCATTTACCGACGAAAAACTAAAATATGTGACCGATCAAACTGTGCTAGATTTTTGGAATAAAGAGATGGCCCAAACTAGCGAGGCGAATAAGTCTGAAGTATTAGGTTGGTTTGTTAGTAAATTCGGTGCCTTTTTATCAAATGAGATGATGCGTAATATCATTGGTCAAACAAAGAGTGGGTTTAATTTGCGTGAAATAATGGATAACAAAAAGATTTTGATTGTTAACCTTTCAAAAGGTAAAACAGGTGAGTTAAACTCGCAACTGCTGGGCATGATATTTATAATGAAATTTCAAGTTGCAGCAATGGGGCGTGAAGACATACCCGAAGATGAACGTGAAGACTTTTGTTTATATGTTGATGAGTTTCAAAATTTTGCAACAGATTCGTTTGCCACAATTCTGTCTGAAGCAAGGAAGTTTAGATTGAATCTAGTACTTGCGAATCAATTCATGACCCAATTAACAGATATTATTCGTGAGTCAATTTTAGGAAATATTGGAACTATAATAAGTGGTCGACTTGGCATAACTGATGCTGAAATACTACAAAAGAAGTTTATGCCAACCTTTGATGCTGAGGATTTAACAAAACTGCCAAACTTTCAAACCATAACGTCAGTCATGATTAACGGAGTGCCTTCAGCGGCGTTTAGCATGAATCTAGTGCCTCCAATGGTAAAACCTAACCCTCAACTTGAAGGTGCGCTAAAAAAGCTGTCTGCGGCTAAATACGGCCGTCCTAGGGCACAGGTTGAAAAAGAAATATTTGCCCGCCTGGGTGCTGGCGACGTTGCAAGAAAGGCGAAATTAGGGACAATCAATAGGATTAATCAGCCAGGTACTGTAGGCGCACCAGATCGACTAGGTATACCAGCCAATCCTGTAGCAAGCAGTAGCTCGTCTTTTTTGGATGAATGGCTCGCAAAACGTCAACAAATAACCTCAAAACCTAACGCCGGGACTGTCTTTAAGACTGGTGTTACGGTTAATAACTTGCCCAAAGAACCTGTAGCACCACAACAGCCAATCAAGGATGAGCTTCATGTTAGAAAAAATAGCAG
>JBAXKN010000037.1:0-5456 GCA_037135295.1 Candidatus Saccharimonadota bacterium | reverse complement strand
CAAAAAGTCCCAAGACTTACTATCGACGCACGATATTCCCTACCGTAAAGGCAAGGTGGGTGCTCGCAAATCAACTCAACAGAGATGAATCATTAAAGCTCCCTATCTATATGATATTCAGGAAAATCATATACGTCTAGGCTCATCCTGGGACATGTTTATTATAACACTTTTATAGTCCGTAAATATGACCAAACGCCGTAATAAAGAAATTAATTATAGCAATCATAAATGAACTAAAAGCTGCTCCGGCAAAAAATATAATCATAAAAACGATTATAATGCCGTATCTTTCAATAGACTCCATCCCCCTTCTTACAAATTCTGGAGCAAGGGAATACAACACCCTTGAACCATCTAGTGGAGGTATAGGTATAAGATTAAAAATAAAAAAACCAAGATTTACAGATATAGCTGAAACAAAAATCTGACCCCAAATTCCCTGGCTTGGTAATCCGACTACAACCCATATACCAAAAATAATGAATGAAAGTAATAAATTCGTAAGCGGACCAGCTAAAGCTACAATCGCCGGTCCAAAGTCGCCATAATGTAAATTGTTAGGATTAAACGGAACTGGCTTTGCGCCACCAAATATTGGACCACCTGAAAGTGCCAACATTATTGGTAGTATGATTGTTAAAAATGGATCAATATGTTTAATAGGATTCAAACTCAGCCTGCCGTGCAACCTAGCTGTATCATCACCTAACCAATAAGCAGCAAAAGCATGCATAGCCTCATGGAATGTCATCGAAACAAGAACAATAGAAAGTACAATCACTAAATATAAAATATCAATACTCATTACAATTTATTATATCAGTTACTGACAATATATACCTATCTCAATCACCTCTCTTGACGGATTGGGTATAAACCACTATACTTATACAGATTGTTAAAAATAAGTGGAAAAATATTATGGTAGCACGTTGCGAATTAACTGGAAAAGGCAAACAATTTGGCCACAATGTTAGCTTCTCTTTGCGTCGTACAAAAAGAGTTTTCAAACCAAATCTTCAAAAGAAAACTTTTGATCTTGATGGTCAGAAAATAACTATGGTACTTTGCACTCAAGCTATACGAACTTTAAAGAAAAAAGGTATAATAACTTAGATTTTATCATATTTTCTTAAAAACCCCCCAATTTGAGGGGTTTTTAATTTAACCAAAATATAAATATCAAGTACGAGTAATTTCAACAATTGATAATTGAGATTGAACAAGTGATGATTGTTTATATTTGTATTTTGATACCACTTCTACTGGTGCGCCTAATTCAGTAATGAAAAGCTGTAATTCATCCTGCTGAACTTCGTATTTTAAAGATTTATCATAATAATGCACTGGTATAACTACTTTAGGGTTAATCATTCTCACAATACTAGAAGCAGTCGTTGAATCAAGTGTGTAGCCACCACCACCCACAGGTATTATTAGAATGTCTATTAAACCTAATTCCTCTAATTGTTCATCAAGTAGTTTATTATGAATATTACCAATAACAGCTATACGAGTATCACCTACCTCAATCCTGTACATCGTAGACTTAAAGCCATCGCTCTCAGTATCAATATGACGCCTTACTGGCAATCCAAGGATATCAAATTCTGCAATACCATACTCACCAGGTCCATCGATAACTATAATCTGATCAGTGTTATTGGTAGAGAATCTACTTTCTGTTAATAACTCAACAAAACCATTCGTAGATATGTCTTTTTGACCAACAATAGAAAGTTTTGGATCAACAACAATTTTTGCTTTTTTTGTACTAATAACTACACAATTTGCACCTTTATATTCAATTTCAAACATTCTATTTCTCTCCACTAACTTTATTTATAACTTTATCTTTATCGATTAATACATTATGATTGCCATTCATGATTTCAGTAATAAATCTATCTCTTACGCTGAGCCTATAATAGAACTCGTCATATGTTAACACACTATAATTAATCTCACGGCCCTCACTTTTTTCAATATTCTTGACAATTGTTTTTATCTTGGAAGGCGATACATTGCCAACTAATAAGATATCTACATCTGTATTCGAGCCTACAACTAAAACACCTGTAAGTATTGCCAATCTTAGACCAGTTAAATCTGAAAATAGTTTTAAATATTTTTCATCATAATTGCCATCTTTTTTATCTACTGATACATCGTCGTCATTTATTGGAGTACCACCAAAAATAGCCCTTAAAGGTACAAAATATTCATATCTTTGATTCACTTTATAATATAATTTATTGTCAGAACTATCACTAGAGATGATGCCAATTTCAAGCATATTCAATAACTCACGTCTGACTGAATTGATCTGTTCTTCAATCTTTCGTGTAATTTCTCGAACGTAAAAAGACTGGTTTGGATTATTAAGAAAAAGATGTAATAATTTTACTCTTGTTTTTGAACCGAATAACGCGTCAATCATATACTCACTCCTGGATAACTTTCGTACTCTAATAATACCACGGTTAGATTAGTAAGGCGAGTTGATTAGATAAATATTTATTAACATCATCGACTGATAACCATTGTATAAATTTATTACGTTTCAACCAAGTCAATTGACGTTTTGCTAATCTTTGATCTAGAATAACAAATTTTTTTTTCATCTCGATATAATCTATTTCACTATCTAAATATTGATGGATGATCGGGTATATATTTGACTTCATTGCTTCGTTATCCCATCCATACTTATCACTTAATGACATAGCCTCTTCTACGACGCCACTAGCAAATAACTGTTCAGCTCTTCGTTCAATTCTATTGTATAAATCATCCTTATTCGTTGTAATTCCTACTATAATACTGTTACTCATTGGTCTAACTAATTTTTCAGGTTTAATCCCGTTTCTCTCTATTGAACGAATGACATACCTTTTATTTTTGAAATTTTCTGGTAGTACAATCCCATTTTTTATACAATAATTATGCAGTTCAATAATTTCCATGTGTTGTAATTTTGTTCTCAGTTCAATATCGGCGATTGGCCCAAATTTATAATCAAAAACGACTGAATCTACATATAAACCAGTACCGCCAACTAAAAACGGGACATTTCCACGAGATCTAATTTGATCAATCTTTTCGATTGCATATTTTTTAAAATCAGCCACAGAAAAATATTCACCTGGCTCAACTAAATCTAGACCCCAATGAGGAACATCACACTGCTCTTTTTGATTTGGCTTCGCAGTCCCAATATTCATTCCCTTATATACTGACCTTGAGTCTGCACAAATTATTTCACCTTTGTATTTTTTCGCTAGCTTAATAGCAAGTGATGTTTTACCGCTTGCAGTAGGCCCAACTATTACAATCAGTGGAATTTTTGTGTAATCGTTTGCCATACTAAAATTTTTGCAGATAATCAGTTAGTTCATCTAGTTTTATCTTTTCTTCACCAGATTGAGTCCTGATACTGACTTCACGCGCATCTTTATCTTTTTGACCGACAATAATTTGAACTGGTATTTTCCAGTTTGTCGCTTCACGAATCTTTTTACCAAGTGATTCGTTACGATCATCAACACTAAAACGCACATCTCCATATTTAATAGGTTTCATTAATACAACATTTCTCAAAACATCCTTAATTTGATCTACATAATCTGAAACTTTATCATTTATTGTTAAGATACGTATCTGTTCAGGTGCCAACCAAAATGGAAACCATCCGCCATAATGTTCTATTAACAACATTATAAACCTCTCGAATGATCCAAGTATTGCACGGTGAATCATTACTGGCGGGTTATCTATACCTTCGCTGTCTGTATACTTAAGTTCAAAACGTTTTGGCATAGCAAAATCTAGTTGGATTGTAGCTAATTGCGTTTCACGACCTAGAGCATCTTGAAACATGAAATCAATCTTGGGTCCATATAAAGCAGCCTCGCCCTCCATTTTTTTTGCATCTAATTTATATTTATCAGCTACATCAGCAAGCATCTTCTCAGCTAAAGTCCAGTCAGCAGGGTCTCCAATATATTTCTCTGGTGTTTTTGGATCACTAACCGACAGTGAAACCCAATGATTTCCCCATAAACCAAGATTCTCATAGAATCCTTTCACGACTTCAACAATCATCGAAGCCTCCTGCTCTATTTGGTCAGGTCTACAAAATGTATGCCCATCATCTACAGTAAAACCACGAGTACGTTGTAGCCCACCGATTGCACCAGGTTTTTCATCACGATACTGCATTGTTTGTTCAATATAACGCAATGGTAAATCACGATAACTACGAGGGTTGGATGCATATATTTGAGTATGATGTGGACAATTTACTGGTTTTAAAATAAACTCTTGATCATAATGACTCTTAACGCAGAATAATTCGTCAGAAAATTTCGCAGCATGACCAGAAGTTTCATATAATTCTATTTTTGCAAGATGAGGTATTGAAACTGGTAGCATGTCATATTTTTTACTAATTTCTCTTAACATACCTTTTAGTTGATCGATTAGTACAGTTCCTCTTGGCGTATACATAGGAAGACCCGCCCCCACAAGATCAGAAAAGGTAAATAAATCGAGTTCCTGACCTAACCTACGATGATCACGTAATTTTGCTTGTTCCTGTGACTCGAGATATTTGTCCATATCCTCTTTCGTTTCGAACGCCACACCGTATATGCGCTGCAACATCTTGTTCTTTTCGTCGCCACGCCAGTATGCACCAGCAATTTTCGTAAGCTTGAAAGCATCTGGATTAATCTCGCTGGTTACAGTAATATGAGGTCCTGAACAAAGATTATCAAAATCACCGGATTTATAAAAACTAACTTTTGTCTCACCTTTTGACTTTAGGTCATCAATAAACCAAGTCTTGTAAGGATCATTTTTGTAAAAATCATATGCCTCATCAAAACTCATATCATGTTGCTCGAACTTGATATCTTGTTTGATTAGCTCTTTTATCTTATTTTCGAGCTTTAATAGTACGTTTGGGTTAATTGAATCTGGCAAATCATAATCCTGATAAAAACCTTTATCAATCGCTGGGCCCACCCCCAAACCAGCATTAGGGTAAAGTTGTATTACCGCCATACTCATTAGATGTGATAGCGAATGGCGTATTTTTTGTAGTTGTTCGTCATTCATAATGTATTATCTCCTTAATTTACGTAAATAAAAACATGCGATGTTTACATTTAGCCCATCTTGAACAGGTTAAATCTATTTATCGCATGTCTCGGACCCCTTTAATTGGGGCGGTTCCACCGGACTTTCCGCAATAATGCGGACACTTATGAGGCAACGTTTCGTACATTACCACTTCCCACGAAACTCGGTGATTGGTTGGACCACGTCATAGTTCACATATAATAATAACATATTCTTGCGCCGCTACCTCTATTTTGTTATCCTATACTAACAAGGGTCCTTAGCTCATTTGGCTAGAGCGCCACATTGACGTTGTGGAGGTGAGAGGT
>JBAXKN010000036.1:0-5516 GCA_037135295.1 Candidatus Saccharimonadota bacterium | reverse complement strand
TGGCACATTTGCAGCAAAAATATTGAAAAAGAGGGTGATTTGGACTGATCACGCCGATCTAAAGCATATCTGGAAAAATATAAACATTTGGTATAAAAATCCAGTTGGCAAATTAGTTTATTCTTCGGCACTACTTGCCGATGAAATAGTTGCGATCAGTAAAAATGAGAAAAAGTTAATTTGTGACAATCTTGGGTTAAAATCAAGCGTAAAAGAAAAAATTAGACTTATTTACAATGGTTCGCACGATAAAATTAAATTGCACACAGTTAAAAGAAATGAAAAATATACCTATATATTTGCCGGTCGTTTGGTTATAGATAAAGGCATAAAAGAAATAATCGAAGCATTCAATAAACTGTCTAAGCTAGAAAAAAATATACAACTCCAGTTAGTTGGCGATGGACCAGACAAGGATAGATTTAAAAAGCTTGCCGCCACAAATAAAGACATATACTTCTTGGGATATAAAACTGATCCTTATAAATATATGGCTAATGCCGATGTTTTTGTTTACGCTTCATACCATGAAGCTTTTGGTGTTTCACTAGTAGAAGCTGCTATGTTAAAACTACCAATAATTGCGACAGAAGTTGGTGGCATACCTGAAATAATAACCGATCATAAAACGGGTTTGTTGGTTAAACCGAAAGATTCAGAATCTTTATACAAAGCTATGAAAGAGTTGTATGATGACCGAAATCTAGCAAAGTCATTATCTATTAGTGCAAGAAAACAATTTGAAGAAAAGTTTGATTTTGATATTATTGTAAAAAATCAATATGTGCCAATATATGAAAAAGGAATAAAATGAAAATAAGAGTTGAAGTCAGCAGTCTTGCTAGTAGTAAAATGTCTGGTGTTGCAAATTACACTAAAATGCTTGTCGAATCTTTGAATGGCGATAGAAATATAGAAACTCATGCATCATATTTTAATTTTCTAAACAGACAACCCATTCCAAACTTATCTATTAAAAAATCGCTTGAGAAAAATTCCATAATTCCACTGCGAATATATGCTAAACTGCAAAGCTATAGTTTTGCGCCACCTTTTGATGTAAATCTATCAAAAGTAGATCTAACAATTTTCCCTAACTTTGCTACATGGCCATCTATGAAGTCTAGATTAAGAGCTACTGTCATCCATGATCTTACCTATATCCGATTTCCAGATACGGTTGATGAAAAAAACCTTGTGCACCTAAAACGTGTTGTTCCGCGTTCGATTAAAGAAGCTGATTTTATCATAACAATATCAGAGGCTGTGAAATCAGAGCTTATGAAAGAATTCGATTTACCACCAGATAAATGTGTCATCACAACAATTCCACCAGACGATAAATATCACCACAAAAATGACAACGAGATTCACGATAAATATGGGATTCCAACAAAAAAGTTTATTTACTTTATTGGCAATTTAGAACCTAGAAAAGATCTGCCCACTCTAATTAAGGCATATTGTAAATTACCTACTGCAATGAAAAAAGAATATAGCCTTATCATGGCCGGTGGAAACGGATGGAAGACCGAAAATAGCCGTAAGGCAATCAAAAACGCTCAAAAAAATAGTGAAAACGTAGCTCATATAGGCTTTGTGGATGATGATGATGCTGCTGCATTTTATCAGAAGGCAACAATGTTTGTAATGCCGTCAATTTATGAAGGCTTTGGTATGCCAATATTGGAATCTATGGCAAGTGGTTGCCCTGTTATAGCGTCAGACATACCTGTGTTAAAAGAGGTGGGTGGCGATGCTGCTCTTTATGCAAAAGCAGGAGATAGTGATGACTTTAAAGAAGTTATTGAGAAGCTAATAAAAGACACTGGATTACAAAAAAAGTTGGTTCAATTAGGAAAGCAAAATTTGAAAAACTTTTCTTTAGAGAAAAATGCAAAAATTATATCAGACAAAGTTAAAAGTTTGATATAGCAAATATTTCAACGTGCATAATAATCAGCAAGCCGTACGATATCATCTTCGTCAGATAGTTTATTTAAATCAGTGTGCTGCCATATTTCGGCAACTATAGTGTATGATTTTTTGTGACCTATCAGCCTATGACGCTCACTTGGCGCAAATTGAACTATATCTCCCGATCGAGCTAGCCGTGGTTCACCTTCTACGTCGTTTATACTCCTAGCAAAAAAACCATCGTTAATAAATGACCATATCTCTGCACGACGTTCATGATATTGCCAACTAACACCCTGATTTGGCTCAACTAATAATAATTTCAGGCTCAAGCCGCCGTTTTCTCCCAACTGATGGCGTAAGTCGTTTAAATTTGAAAAAAATTCATTTATAAATTTATCAGAATCACCATGACCAAATCTAAAATATGCGCCCCATGGTTTTTCATCATTCAATTCCGTAATTACATAATCACTTGATTTGATTAGTCTTTTTATATTAGCTACCATTTGTTGCTTGCTTATGGTTTTACCTGTATCTAAAGTCAAAAGTTGTTGGAATAAATTTGTCATAACTTCAAACAATTATAACACCGGCTCGTCGTAATATAGGTGTTATAATGATACTAATGAAAAAAATCAGTATTTTAATCCCCGCTTATAATGAACAAGATGTTTTAGAGTCACTTTACCACCGCCTTGGAAAACTGGCCAACGACAATAAATCATATGAATTTGAATTTATGTTTGCTGACGACGGCAGCACTGACAAAACACTTGATATCATCAAAGAATACGCTGAAACTGATCAGCGCGTTGGCTATGTTAGTTTGTCACGAAACTTTGGTAAAGAAATCGGCATGATTGCCGGCCTAGATCATGCGACGGGTGATGCGACAGTTATCATTGATGCCGACCTACAGGATCCACCTGAACTAATTCCAAAAATGATTAAATATTGGGAACAGGGTTATGACGATGTTTATGCTAAACGAAATAGTCGTGAAGGTGAAACATTTATTAAAATACTAACCGCCAATACCTATTACTGGCTACTCGGAAAAATGACAAAAACACAACTGATTACAATTCCTCGAAATACCGGTGACTTTCGTCTGCTAGATAAACGCTGCGTTGAAGCACTTAAAAGTTTGCGCGAATCAGAACGATACACCAAGGGAATGTTTAGTTGGATAGGTTATCGAAAAAAAGAAATCACCTATGACCGCGATGCCAGAATAGCTGGTGAAGTAAAGCAAAATTATAGAAAACTAGTTAACCTAGCAATAGATGGCATTACCTCGTTTTCAACCACACCACTAAGAGTATCGTCATTTTTGGGATTTGTTGTGTCAATAATTGCCTTTATCTACCTGATATTCGTAATCATTAAAGCAATAGTGTCTGGTGACCCAGTAGCTGGCTATCCATCACTAATGGCCGTTGTATTGTTCCTTGGTGGTGTTCAGTTATTATCATTAGGGGTCATAGGGGAGTATGTTGGAAGAATTTTCAAAGAGTCTAAATCTCGCCCACTATATTTTATCGAGGAAAGTCACGTTGCGAAATCATCTAAAAAAACACGCTGAGAAATTGCGATTTGGGGTTGTTGGCGGTTTAAATACGGCAATTGATTTTACTATATTATTTGTTTTGGTTGGATTTGGGTTACCAGTCATTGCTAGTAATTTCATATCGACATCCGCTGCGCTGGTTTTTAGTTTCTTTGCTAACAAAAAATTCACATTTAAAAATAACAACAAAAGCACCAGCAAGCATATCGTTTTATTCCTATCTATAACATTATTTGGATTATGGGTTATTCAACCAGTGATTATTGAAGGAATTAGATACCTAGTCGAGCCGATGAGTTTAAACAAAGATATAGTTCTATTAATTGGAAAATTGTTTGCAACCTGCGCAACACTTGTTTGGAATTATATTTTATACCGTAAGTTTGTTTTCAAAAATAACCAGCCTACTCCCCTACTTTAATCTTAAAATATACTAGACAATTAGCATAATTTATGCTAATATATTATTAATAGTTAAAAAACATAAACAGGAAATTGTAAAATGTCACTAAATGTTGAACCAAAACTTGAAACTGAATCTGTTAAAGAGATATTTGATGGTTTGGAATCTCACTACTCTACTACTAAACTAGACCCTAATAAAGTTCACGAGATAGAACCAGCCACTATCGAAAATGAAATGGATATATGTAAAAATTTTGATGAAGGTGTTATGCAAACCCTTGAAGCAGTTGTAAAAGCTGGTGATAACTACTTTGGAATAGTTAAAGTGATCATGGAAGACAGATCTAGCGATGAAGCGATTTATAACCGTGAAGTAATCGAAAAAACTGCCCTGACCCGACACATACCCGGAAAAAGAGCCGCATTAGTTGGTTTTATAGATTCTAAAAACGGACCTGTTACTATCGGACGATCAGAAACCAATAGTGAAATTGGATTGCTAGAGATAGATGACCTAGGTGTTACAACTTCAAGAAAACACTTTGCTTTGGCTGAATCAGTTGATGGATCAGTTGGAATTATAGATCTTGATTCAAAAAACGGCACAACTGTGTTCGAACAAAAAGATGATAAATTCAAGTTTGGATTAACACCTGAAAAAAACCGCTCTAGTAGTGCGCTAAATCCTATAGATGACATTGGTTTAAATTTCTGGAGCGCTAAATCTGCTAACATCCGAGATAGACTCGAATAGAAATAGCGACTGATTTATCACGCTGACTAGTGATATAATTAGGTAAATGAAACATATAGTCATTGATGCACGAATAATAAATAGCTCGACGGGAACATACGCCGAGCGTTTATTACATTATCTGCAAGAAATCGACAAGGCAAACCGATATACTATATTGGTTCTTGGTAAAGATAAAAACTTTTGGAAGCCAACTGGTGATAATTTTAGAGTAAAAGTTGCTGATTTTAAAAACTATTCAATGGACGAACAGATTGGATTTAAGAGTTTCTTAGAAAAAATGTCACCTGACTTAGTTCATTTTTGTATGCCACAACAGCCAATATTATATAAGGGCGCTCACGTCACCACTTTTCATGACTTAACGCTGTTAAATACTTATAGTTCTGACAAAAACTGGATAGTATTCCATTTTAAACAATTCGTTGGAGAATTTGTTTTCAAAAAAGTATTAAAAACTAGCAGATATATTATCACCCCTAGTAAGTTCACAAAAAATGAGCTGATTAAATTCACTGATATTTCACCAAATAAAATAGCCGTAACACCAGAATCAGCTGATGTTTTTATTGATAAATTAGCACCATATAAACACGACTTTAAAGAGTACATTTTATACGTTGGCCAACAGACAGATCATAAAAATATAAAAAAGCTTGGTGACGCCCATCAAAAATTGCTTGAAAAACACCCTGATTTAGGTTTGATATTAGTTGGTAATAAAAATGCAGCTGTGGTTGGTAATGAAAACTATTTCAAAGAAAAAGGTTATAAAAACATTCACTTCACTGGATTTTTACCAAATCCTCAGCGTGATTGGTTGTACACTAATGCGGCTGCCTATATATTTCCATCACTTATGGAAGG
>JBAXKN010000035.1:0-6257 GCA_037135295.1 Candidatus Saccharimonadota bacterium | reverse complement strand
CAGATATAAAAAGGGGTGACAAACTCGTATTACGTGGCACATTGCTGGAAGGTTTTGGAAATTTTTCGGGTGTTATGTATCGTGCAAGTGTTAATCAAATAATACAACCAAAACCTGGTGATATAGCACGTATTGTTCGTGATTGGTTTTCAGATTCCATTAAAAAATCCATACCTGACCCTGAAGCGAGTTTAGGGATAGGATATCTAGTTGGGCAGCGTAGATCATTGCCAACTGATTTATTATTAGCATTGCAACTTGCAGGCTTGACTCATATTATTGTTGCAAGTGGGTACAATTTAACGATATTAGTTCGTTTGGCAAGACGATTGTTTGCGAAAGTATCCAAATATCTTTCAGCTTTGGCGGCTGTCATAATGATTGTTTCATTCATTGCAATGACGGGTATGAGCCCTAGTATGTCGAGGGCGGGGTTAGTGTCAGCCTTAAGCCTAGCGGCTTGGTATTATGGTCGTAAATTTCATCCAATTATTTTACTCTGTATCGCGATTTGTATAACTGTGTTAATAAATCCTAGTTATGCATGGGGAGATTTAGGTTGGCAATTATCATTTACTGCATTTGCTGGGGTAATGATATTAGCACCTCTTACTCAACGCTATCTTTTCGGTGATAAAAAACCTGGCACAATTCAACAAATTCTTGTTGAAACGATATCAGCGCAAGTGGCCACCGCACCAATAATAATTGCTGCATTTGGTCAAATATCAAATGTAGCAATCGTCGCTAATTTACTGGTATTACCTTTAGTTCCACTAGCGATGTTACTTACGTTTGTTGCAGGAGTCGGTAGTTTACTGGTACCTTCACTGTCAATATTTATTGGAATGCCAGCAACATGGTTATTGGGTTATATGGTCAAGGTTACGGAATATCTGGCCGGCTTACCATGGGTAACAAGTGTAGTAAGTCTACCATGGTGGGGAGTGGTGATTTGCTATGGGCTAATTGTTAGTTTGTGTTTATATATGTGGCGTGTAACAAAGTATAATCTTCGTGATACAAATTTGGTCGAGTAATCTGTTATAATTAAGTAAATACCCATATTAATTACATGGAGGCTTTTATGTCAGGACACAGTAAATGGTCAACTATTAAACGCGAAAAAGGCGCCAAAGACGCCAAACGTGGAGCAGTTTTTACAAAAATTGGTAATATGATTGCTATCGCTGCCAGAGGCGGTGTTGATCCTAATATGAATTCTAATCTAGCGATGGCGATTGAAAAAGCCAAACAGGCTAATATGCCGGCTGCTAATATTCAACGAGCGATTGACCGAGCGGCTGATAAAAACGCTGCTGTTTTAGAAGAAACTGCCTATGAAGGGATAGGACCTGCTGGCGTAGGTATAATTATCGAAACCGCAACTGACAACAAAAACCGCACATTTCCTGAAGTTAGAAATGCACTAACTAAAAACGGTGGTCGCATAGCCGATGCCGGCAGTGTAATGTTCCAGTTTACACATAAAGGAGTTATTCAAGTTGCCGAAACAAACGAAGATGCTTTGATGGCAGTTTTAGATGCTGGTGCAGATGATGCTATTGAAGAAGATGGCGAATTGGTTGTCTATACACAACATAAAGATTTGGCCAAAGTTAGAAAAAACATTATTGACGCAGGACTTACTGTTACTAGTGCCGAGTTGCAATATGTACCAAATGCATTGATCGAAATAAGTGAATTAGAAGTTGCAAAAAAAATAATTAAAATTCTTGATGCAATTGATGACCTAGATGACGTCGTAAATGTTCATAGTAATGCAGATATAACTGTCGATTTACCAGAATAATTGTACCAAATAATATTATAAAACATTAATCTCTTTTAGAAGGACGGACCTTCTAAAAGTCTATAGTGAATAAAATTGAATCATTACTAATACTTGTAATTAGCTTATAGATAACATATTATTTAACTATGCATAAGCTGTATGTTTTTGCTTTTTTTATTACTGCTACAATGGTTTCATTATTAATAGTGCAACCTGCACAGGCAATTAGTAATAATTTAGTTATCAGTCAAGTTCAGATTGGAAGTGAAACTTCGGCTACAGATGAATTTATCGAAATCTATAACGGTAGTTCATCGGATATTGAAATAACAAATTGGTGTTTATATTATGCCAGTGCTAGTTCATCATTATTTGGTAGCAAAATGGCATGTTTTTTGCCACAAAATAATAGTGTACATTTATTTCTGCCAGCCTATTCAACCGTATTTGCTATTTCGAATGAGTTATCAGCGAAAATACCAGAACTGAAAAGTGATATTAAATTCTCAGCTACATTATCAGGGTCAGGTGGCCATGTTAGATTATTGAATAGTTCTGGTGTGGGGATAGACAAGGTTGGCTGGGGCACTGCTGTATCTGCTGAGGGCGCAAAACCAGCTATTGTTCCATTATCAGGCCAAATATTAAGCCGAAAGATAATTGACGCAAGTATATTGCAAGATACTGATATCAATGGTGATGATTTTGAGTCTGTAATACCAAAAGAAAAATACACCTATGGATCAATATATGAAGTTGTCGATATTTGTACAAATATCGATGGTATTCAAGTAAAAACACCTGATGGGTATAATGTTGACGCGTTAGGTAATTGTTATTTAACGGTTGTGGATGTCTGTATAAATATCGAAGGTACTCAACAAATTACACCTTTAGGATACAAAATTATTGATGATAAATGCATGCTTGATTTATTACCACTAAGAATTACCGAGTTGTTACCAAATACCATAGCTAGTGATGATGGCAACGAGTTTATTGAAATATTTAATCCAAACGCAAGTGATATTTATCTGACAAATTACATTTTATATATTAGTTCTAGCGGTACGAAATATGGTTTTCCGGTAGGTTCACATATCGATGCGGGACAATACCTGGCATTTTCAAATGATGATATTAAATTTACACTTATTAATACTATAAGCGGTGTTTCATTGTATTCAATTGACAATCAACTGATTGATGAAACTCCAAATTACGAAAACCCAAATGAAGGCGAAGCCTGGGCAAAAATAAACGAGAATTGGCAATATACAAATCGACCAACTCTTAGTGGTGAAAATATGGTTTCGTTGATACATACTGAAGAAACAATACTACCATACAGCGAGCTTGAACCATGTGCTACAAATCAATATCGAAGCCCAGAAACAAATCGTTGTCGATTAATAGTGTCATCTAGTTCAACACTAGCTCCCTGTAAAGATGGTCAATATAGAAGTGAAGAAACAAATCGATGTCGGAGTATTGCATTAGATGTAAGTTCATTAACCCCATGTGCAGAAGGCCAAGAACGTAACCCTGCTACGAATCGATGTCGGTCAATCACGTCAGTATTGGGTGCAAATGATCTAGTTCCATGTAAAGAGGGTCAAGAACGTAACCCCGAAACTAATCGTTGTCGTAATATAGTCAGTGCGATACCACTGGCTGATTATGCACCCGAACAAAAAAGTGAAAATGTGAACAATATTATTCTTTGGTGGTCACTAGCTGCGGTTGGTGGAGTCGCGACTATTTATGGAATATGGGAATGGCGCCAAGAGATTATAAATTTTGTAAAAAAAGTTAAACTAAAAATAGTCAATAAAGTATAATAACGTTATGAGAATTATTGGAATTGATCCTGGAACTGGCATCTTAGGTTTTGGCGTTATTGATGTTATTAAAGGTAAAATGACTCTTATTGATGCAGGTGTTATTAAAACGCCAGCCCATACGCCACTAGACGTTAGATTAGAAGATATTTTCGATAGTTTATCTGAGATAATTGCTGAAACAAAACCAGATGTAATGGCGATCGAAAAGCTTTTTTTTGCACAGAACGTGACCACAGCAATGAGCGTTTCACACGCTAGGGGCGTGGCTATGCTAGCGGGTCGAAAGGGTGGTTTGCCAGTTGCTGAATATACGCCACTTCAAATAAAACAAACCGTTACGGGATATGGAAAAGCTGACAAAAAACAGGTTCAAGAAATGGTTCGAATCCAATTGAAATTGACTAAAATTCCCGAACCTGACGATTGTGCCGATGCCTTGGCAACTGCGATTACCCATTATCTGATGACTCGAGTATAATAAATAATATATGATTGCACACGTTTCCGGAGTAGTAGTAGAGAAGTTTGGGTCTTCGGTAATTGTCGATGTTCATGGTATTGGCTATGAAGTTCAGCTTGCGGCTGGTGATTTCGACAGTACAGTTATTGAAACTAGTGCTAAATTTTACACTTACCATCATATCCGCGAACAATCTCAAGAATTATTTGGTTTTTCAAGTTTAATTGCCAAGAAATTATTTGAACTACTAATTACTGTTCAAGGTGTCGGTCCAAAGGCAGCGATGTCAATATTATCTCTAAATGATAGTGAAACTGTACGTAATGCAATCGCTAGTGGAGATTCAGTTTTCATAACCAGAGCGAGTGGCATCGGCAAGAAAACTGCCGAGAGAGTAGTTGTTGATTTGTCCGACAAGGTAGGTCACGCTATTCGAACTGACATTAATATCATTGGACTATCAAGTATTGTTCCTGGTAATGATGAGGCTGTCGAGGCTTTGATGGCGCTTGGCTACAACTTAAATGATGCAACTAGGGCACTGGAAGGCGTTTCGACCGAATTATCAACCGCAGCACGCGTTACAATGGCATTGAGAGGTAATAACTAATGGCTATTGAAAGAATAACAGACGCAAGTGTTCATGATGATGATATTGACGAACAGCGAATTGAAGTTACTCTGCGTCCGAAATCTTTTGAGGAATATATTGGTCAGGATCGTTTGAAAAGTAATTTAAAACTAGCAATTGATGCTGCCAAAAAACGTAGTGAACCAATTGATCATGTGCTACTTTATGGTCCACCTGGATTAGGTAAAACAACTATGGCAACAGTCATTGCTAATGAGATGGGTACGAATATTCGTATTACGGCTGGCTCGGCAATCGAACGGGCTGGTGATCTGGCGAGTATCCTGACCAACTTAAATGATGGTGATATACTTTTTATTGATGAGATTCATCGATTAGGACGTGCAGTTGAAGAAGTCCTTTATAGTGCCATGGAAGATTTCAAATTGGATATCATGATTGGTAAAGGTCCAGCTGCACGTAGTGTTAGATTAGACCTACCTAAATTCACTGTAATAGGAGCCACAACTCGTACCGGTGCATTAGCGGCGCCACTTCGCGATCGTTTCGGCTTGATCCATCGTTTAGAATTTTATAATTCAACCGAAATATCTAGTATTATTAAACGTGCATCGAAAATATTGGATAGTGAAATTAAACCAGAAGCAGCAGAAATGCTTTCAACTCGTTCTCGACAAACTCCTCGTATAGCTAATAGGTTATTGAAACGTGTGCGTGACTGGGCTGATGTTAATGGTGATGGCATAATTGATGTTCCTACAACCAAAGCGGCCCTTGCATTGCTTGAAATCGATGAATTAGGACTTGATCCAGGTGACAGAAATCTTTTAAATAGTATTATTGATAATTATGGCGATAATCCTGTTGGTTTAAATACTATTGCTGCTTTAACCGGTGATGAAGCAACAACAATTGAGGATTTTTATGAACCATACCTTTTACAGATAGGTTTCATTGAACGTACACCAAGGGGTCGTCGCGTTACAGCAAAGGCGTATAAGCATATTGGAAAATCACATAAACAAGAAAGTCAACAAAAATTGGTATAATAAATTTATGAAAACCGAACAGCCACTACAATCAGACGAGCCAGTTGCTTATGATGCCAATGGAAATCCGCTGTATTCACATCCTCAGCAGGTTGACGAACTAGTTGGATCAAAGAATCAAACTGTTCACGTAATTCGCCCAACAGAACCCGAGAAGCCAGCTATTAGTGAGGTTGTAAAATTAAAAAACGAGCGATCAAAGCAAGCATTCCCAAATTTAAATTTGAGTGATGGTGAGTATGTAATTAGCGCAGTAAGACGTCATCCAATTGGTCTAGTATTACCGTTATTGCTTGGTGGTATATTGGTGACGATTTCATTTATTGCTCTTTTTAATTCCGATATGATAACTAAGTCACTAGAGTTAAATGGAAATAGCATTAGTCAATTAGTGATCATGTTTTTAATAATTTTATTTATTTCTTTGGTCTCGATAGTCACGTATGTTGCGTATTATGTTTATACGAACAATAAATTTTTCTTAACAAACGAAAGTGTTATTCAAGAGATTCAAACA
>JBAXKN010000034.1:0-6277 GCA_037135295.1 Candidatus Saccharimonadota bacterium | reverse complement strand
AACTGCTACATTTGACAGATCACGATTTAAAATTATATTTCTAGTATCACAACCGTTTTTTAAAATCCAACTTTTCCCAAATTGCTCTCTTGAATAATTTGTTTTAGGGGCCCTACCTTTAATTTTAATATTGTTGAGTTCATCTAAGGCAACGCTTGAAATAGTATTGGATTTTGGTTTTTTTGGTGATGAAGCAGTAATGATTTTACTATAAGTGTTAATGGTGACAACAAAAATGAAAAATACCAATAGTATAATCACTAATATAAATCGTCTTTTTCGATAAATATCAATCATATACCTATTATGCACGACCAGTTGGATGATACAATGTAGATTATGCAAACTGTACCCAGATTAATAAATACATTCAATCCAAATCATTATAAAATTTCACTTTTAATAAATCGAACAGAACGAATTTTCAAAGGAACTGTGCAAATTAAAGGCTTGTCACGGATCGATGAAAAAAACATCACCCTACACTGTAAAGACCTAATAATAGAATCAATAAAGATTGATGGGATAAACACAGATTATTCACTTGGTGAAAATGATTCTCTGTGTATTTCAAAACCAAATACCAAAACATTAGAAAATATAGTTTCAATTAATTTTACTGGAAAAATTACTGATTCAATGCATGGAATGTATACATGTCACTACGAACACGACGGAATTAAAAAAGAATTAATTGCGACACAATTTGAAAGCCACCACGCCAGGGAAGTTTTTCCTTGTATTGATGAGCCAGAGGCAAAAGCTACATTTGATGTAACACTAACCACTGAAAATAATGTAACTGTGCTTGGTAATATGCCAATAATATATCAAGTATCAAAAGACGACGTTATGACGACTACATTTGAGACTACCCCAGTCATGAGCAGTTACCTATTAGCCTGGGTTGTTGGAGATTTACATAAAAAAACCGCTTTAACAAAAAGTGGAGTTGAAGTAAATATCTGGGCAACACCAGCACAAAAAAGCGATAGCCTAGACTTCGCATTAGATATTGCTACGCGATCAATTGATTTTTTTGATGAATACTTTGATACACCTTATCCATTATCAAAATGTGACCATGTTGCATTACCTGATTTTTCATCAGGTGCCATGGAAAATTGGGGTTTAATAACATATCGCGAGATTGCACTGCTTGTCGATCCAGAAACAACATCAATCGCCACAAAGCACTATGTAGCGACAGTAATCGCCCATGAACTAAGCCACCAATGGTTTGGTAATCTTGTAACTATGAAGTGGTGGAATGACTTATGGTTAAATGAGAGTTTCGCTTCATTAGTGGAATATAATGCAGTTGATGCCATTGAGCCTGACTGGAATGTCTGGCTAGATTTTGCTAGTTATGAAAGTGTAGTCGCACTAAAACGCGATAGACTTAAGGGTGTACAATCTGTTCAAACAGACGTTAAACATCCTGATGAAATCAGCACATTATTTGATGGCGCGATTGTTTACGCCAAAGGCGCAAGATTATTAAAAATGCTGCAGCATTATATCGGAAATGAGGCGTTCCAATCAGGTTTGAAAAATTACTTTAAAAAGTATGCCTATAAAAACACCGAGGCTGATGACCTATGGTCAATATTAGCCAAAGAGTGTGATAAGGATATAATGTCTTTTATGAGTACTTGGATAAAACAGCCAGGTTATCCAGTTTTACATGTTTCCAGAGATAACAATACTATTTCGCTTTCCCAAGAACGTGTATCAAATTTTTCTAACATTAAATCTGATTCTTTATGGCCAATAACACTAAATTCAAATTATAGTGAGTTACCTGATATTTTCGATGTTAAATCTGCTGATTTCAGCGTATCCGAAACAAAACCGATTAGATTTAATATCGGCAATGACGCCCATTTTATTACTCATTATGAGGATGAGATACTATTGCAAATTATTTCAATATTAAAATCTGGTGGTTTACTACCAATAGACCGATTACAACTATTGAATGAACAAAATATTCTTGCTAGTGTCGGAATAATTAGTAATGATAAGCTTATCCCCCTACTCGAGGCCTTCAGTGACGAATCAAATGAAGCCGTATGGGATATTATCGGCATGACAATTGGTGAATTGAAGAAGTTTGTTGAAAATGATAACGAGGCTGAGTTAAAACTTCGTACACTTGCAGGATTAATTGCTTGTAAACAGTTCGAAAGGCTTGGCTGGACACAGATTGACGGGGAACCAGAGACTGATACTAAACTTCGCGTAACAGTAATTGGATTAATGGTGTATTCAGAAAACAATGAAGTGATTGATGAGGCGATAAAAATATTTAATTCGACAATTCTTGAAAAACTAGATTCTGAACTTCGGCCAATACTAATATCAAACATCGTGCGTCAGCAAGATAATGATGATATATTTTACTCATTAATTGATATCTACAAAACAACCTCTTCAAGTGAGCTAAAACAAGATATAAATATTGGATTAACAGCTAGTAAAAACCCTATTAAAATAAAATACCTACTTGATATGATAAAAGACACCTCAGTAGTTCGCCCTCAAGATTCATCAAGATGGATAGCTTACTTAATAAGGAATAAATTTGCACGTGTTCAGACGTGGCAGTGGGTTCGTGAAAATTGGTCGTGGATAAACGAAGCATTTGCTGGCGACAAGAGTTATGATGACTTCCCACGATACATATCAATGGCACTATCAACAAATGAACAGCTTAATGAATTTAGTGATTTCTTCTTACCACTGAAGTCCGACCCAGCACTAACAAGAGTTGTTGAAATAGGAGTTGGTGAGATATCTGATAGAGTAAATTTAATTAATCGTGATGGAAAGTTGGTTAGAGACAGATTATTAAATCTCTAAAAAATCTTCTACGCATGGTGGTTGACCAGATAATGAGATAGCAGATAGTATTAAATTAGTATCTGATATTTTATTAGAGGTTGTATATAAATCAGTCGCAAACTTCATTTGTCTTAATTTTTTTGACGTTATTGCTGCCATTCCACCACCTTGATTTGAATTCTTACGATACTTTACCTCTGTAAAAAATAACGTGTTATTCATCTTTGAAACTATATCGATTTCACAATGCTTAGTTTTCCAATTACGATCCAAAATTTTATGTCCAATTTTTTCAAGGTATTTTGATGCTACTTCTTCGGCAGAATCACCAATAAGTTTAGTAGAAACAGGCTTAATTTTAACAATGTCTAACGATTTATTTGTGCCATATTTTTTTAATGGTACAAATGATAATCGATGAAGGGGTGTAACGCCATATTTATCTATTGCATTTCTATGGAATAGTGTGCCATACCCAACGTGATTTTTAAAACCATAATTTTTGTATATATCATCTTGTCTTTCCATATAATTATCCCGAGCAACTTTAGCGATAATAGAAGCCGCTGAAACGCTAGGAATTAAAAGATCTGCCTTTTTTATAGTTGTTACAAATTTTTCTTTATTCGTTCCTGATAAGAAGTTGACAGTTCCATCAATAATTATTTCACTGTATGGAGTTTTGATTTGCTCTACTGCTCGTCTGGTTGCTAATTTTAACGACTCTGACAATCCAATTGAGTCTATTTCACTCGCCTCGACCCAACCTAGTCCTACCCCTAATGCTTTTTCTCGTATTTCGATATCTAAAATTTCACGACGTTTTTTTGAAAGTTTTTTGCTATCAGTTAATCCTGATATAGTAACTCCGCCAAGTACAACGGCACCGACAACAAGTGGTCCCGCCCATG
Organism: Candidatus Saccharimonadota bacterium; assembly: GCA_037135295.1. Lineage (GTDB taxonomy): Bacteria > Patescibacteriota > Saccharimonadia > Saccharimonadales > Saccharimonadaceae > UBA1547. Next base: position 2,519 of record JBAXKN010000034.1, on the reverse strand, counting down.
GCCCACGTCCGACTTCATCAATACCAAGTATCATAGATACTATCATATAGAAATACTCGACCTAAATCGAGTATTTGTCAGATTATATGAAATTACTGTTTATGATTCTTCGGCGTGTCGAGTTTCAACCTCAGCTTGTAATGCTTCGAGTTTAGCTGCTTCAGCTGCTTTTTCAGCCGCTTTTGCTTCGGCATCAAGTTTTGCTTGCTCTTTTAAACGATGCTCTTCGGCTTCGGCTTCTAGGTCAACAATATCGTTTACGCCTTCACGGTCAAAATTCTGATTTTTAAGACGAGCACTTTTACCGCTACGGTTACGCAGGTAACTTAGGAAGTTACGACGGACTTTTGCACGACGTACAACTTCAATTTTTTCAACAAGTGGGCTATGAATCATAAATCCTTTTTCAACACCAACACCACTGGCAATTTTACGAACAGTTATACGTGAAGTATGTGAATCTTTTCTATCAGTCCTGATAACTACACCTTCAAAAATCTGAATACGCTCTTTGGCGCCTTCTTTAATTTTTTGATGCACTCTAACAGTGTCGCCACTACGAACATCAACTACATTTGATTTTTTCTGTGCTTCATTAACCTTTTTGATTAGTTCAAAACTCATTTTATACTCACTTTTACGATTTATTATTACAATCAACTACCAACTATAACACAATATAATTGATTCTAAAAGAGTAAATACATGTAAATTATAGACTAATTTCATTTCCTGTTGACGCATGGCTCGGCTCATTTGTCGTTAAATTACGGATTTTTACATAATCAACATATATATCAGTCGGCGTATTCGCATAGTATTTCACAGCTTCAATTCTTAGCTTTCCTGGATTCATACTATCTATAGTATAGTTTGCCTTTTGAACACCATCCCACTTTTTAACAACTGAGCTAGGAGTATATTCTAAATTCCAATTATGCCAATTATTATCAATTGAAGTAGTAAACATTGGTACTTGTGAGACATAATTGTATCTATATTGTACATTAGTAGTACCATTCCAACCTGTTTCATCCACTTTTGTACCAGAAAAATATATGACATGCGACCAATTACAACCATTAAAACTTACATACTTAATTTTTATATCGACATCAACAGGAAGGTTAACCGCGTTTTTCTGTAATATACTTAAAAATTTCCATTCATCAACAGTCGTATATGCATTGAGTCTTACTGACCCGTTCGAAACACTAGGAGCTAACAGGCCAGCACCTGTACTCACAGTCCACTTATTAGTATCGACCGATGAACCATTAAAATCATCAAAAAAGACAAATGTACTATCGCCAGATGATGAGCTTAGGGCACTAGGGTTGCCATAATACATATTTATTATATTATCGCCGGATGATAATGATGGTATTTTTACCCAAAATTTTCCATCAGTTTCTTGCCAATACGACAGTTCTGTACCATCTTGTTTAGTAAAACGAATATCTGCGTAATCTCCGCGAACTTTGGGGACGCCTACTGTACCATATCTTTTGCAAATTTCATTTGCTGAATTTAACGAACAATTAACATCAGGACTAGTTAAGATGCGATTATAAACTTTTAATTCATCTATCATTCCAGTAAAATATGATGTACCCCTAGAGCCAATGGTTAATGGTTGTGTTGTATTTTCCATACCATCATAAATACCTAAACTAGAAACTGTAGTTGATTGCAAAACACCATTTAAATAAATTTTCATTCCTGCGGTAGTCTTACTTCCATCATATGTAACTGCAACATGAACCCACTGATCTGTTGGGAGTACAGTATAGATACCAAGCCAGGATGTATTACTGTTGTCGACAAGTCTGAAGTATATATTGCCCCCTGATCTAAGTAAATAATATTCACCAATCCCAGCTGCTGTAGCTTTTGAAGCGATAGCTCCTTGTCCGACACCAGTTGACCAAACCCATGATTCAATAGAAAAAGGAGAGTCAGTCGAACCATTACCGAAAGATAACGTATTTGAATCTGGTATATTAACATAATCATCCACTCCATCAAATGAAGCAGCCCCAGCAAATTTGCCAGTTGACCAAGCCATCCCAGTACCATTTGTATTAGAGGCTGTTCCATTATTATTATTTCCTGACATATCTTCAAAACCAGCAGACGTACCATTAGTAATAGTACCAGAGTTTGTACTACCAAAATGATAAGAGGCTTGTAAGCCAGTATTATTCAAAAAAGTTGCATCATTAAACGGATTTACAGCTACTTGATAATCGGTCAAAGCACCTCCGTTATTTGTAATAGTAATTGGTCTTGAGTATGCCCAACTACCAGCACCAGAATTTGACAATACAATCGCAGCAGGACATTCGCCCTCTAGAATAGTTTGATCTTCAAGATTTGAATCTATGTGAAAAGATAGGTTTGGAAACTCTGTACTTACAGCACTAATACAAAATTTCTTACCGTCCTTGCTACCACCAAAAAGTTCTGTCCCATCGCTAGGTTTAAAATTGTCTACATTATTTATATCTGATGGATAT
>JBAXKN010000033.1:0-6329 GCA_037135295.1 Candidatus Saccharimonadota bacterium | reverse complement strand
AATAATTGCTGTTTATATTTATGAAGTTTAATTTTTTCGTAGTCTGTACTACCTGACCATTTTGACGATGGTTTTCCGGTTTTATAATCAGTAACTATCATTGTTTTATTTTTTTCATCAATATCTACTAGGTCAATTTTCCCAGTTATATGGGCAATTCCGATAATTGAATGCTGATTATTAAAATTTAGTTCCGTTTTTTGTTTTGCGGTAAATGTATCTGATTTTTTGTCTAGAAAAACCTGTAGAGAATCAATGCCCTTTTGCAAAAAAGTATTAAAATCTGCTTCAATTATATGTTGATTTTTTAGATATTTTTCAAAATTTGAAATTATATCTTCGCTGGGCTGCATTTTGCCAGTTGATGACATATGAGCATGTGCTTTTTGTAGGGTTTCATGAATTGCGGTTCCAAATGCCGCATTAGGACTTTTTGCACTTGGAAAGTGTAGTAAATTATTTAGCAAGAATGTTGCTGGCCCACCTCTTGTGACATCTAAAAAGTTATTCAAATGAGTCACACTAAGTTTATAGTTTTCAAGTATTGGAGTTAATAGTTGCTTTAAGTTATTTGAGGCTGGATCAACAAGCGGTTGATACCATGCTAATTCCGTTGATTCCGTTTGCTGTTCGATATTTTCTGGTGAATCTATAAGGTCTGCATTTAATTTACTATTTACTAAGAATGAAGCTCGAAGTGTTTTCTTGCCGTTGTCGTTGCTAAGGCTATAACTAATGATAAGATTTTGTTTGGCCCTAGTCGCCGCTACATAGAATAGACGAAGTCTTTCATCTTCGGTCTCACCCGCTGGTTGTAGCTGTAGATTTTCGGGATAGCTTATCATCCGGTTTCTACTACGTGCTTTTTCGCCCCAAACAGAATCAACGGAATTCATTATATATACTGTTTTGAATTCAAGACCTTTTGATTTATGGGACGTCATGATGTTTACTGCACTATCAGATTCAATCGACTGTCTAATAACACTAATAGTACTGCCAATTTTACGATTTAATTTGATGAATTCAATAAATGTAGATAATGTTGGAGTTTGGTTTGGTCGGTATTCACGCAATTTTGATCTAATTGTTCTTAAAGCCTCAAGGTAGGTCAAATATTTATTAGGATCATTTTCTAATGCATCTTTTGAAAAATAGAATTTATAAATAGGGCTAACTAACTCTGAGTTAGTATCTTTTGTGTCATTTGGCTTGCCAATTATTATATCCAACATGGTTTCTAGTGGTGTTTCGTAGACCATAGACGAGTTAGTAACTATCCAGTTATATATTGGCTTAAATGTATTATTTTCTGCCATGACATCTAGCCATCTTGAGCGATTATCGTATGCGATAGAACTAAGTTTCCATAAATCTTTCGGTTCAATGCCCCATGATTTATGAGCCAGTATTTCTGGTATTTCTGCGTTAACGTCGTCGTGTAAACCTTTTGATAAATTTATTAATAACGAAGCCAACTTTTCGATTAAAATTATCAACGGTAATTCTAGTACATTATCACGCCTTTCGTAGTTAACTGATATTTTAAGTTTATTAAAGTATGGCAGTAAGTCATTTATCTCACCATGTCTGCGCGTTAATAGTGCAATTTCATTAGGTTTTTCACCTGCTTTAATGCGAGATTTAATATCATTCACTATAAAGTGACGTTCATCGTTTATTGTTTCGGCTTCGTATAGATGTATTTCATCGTTTTTAAATTTATTTATCGCTTTAAGTTTTTTATCAATTCCGTCAATTAAATTTTCCAATCGGTTGTGGCCTTGGATAATAATGTCTCTTGAGCTATTAAGAATATCAGAGCTTGAACGGTAATTGTCAGTTAAAGTAATTTGTTTTACTTTTGGATAATTTTTTTGAAAATCAATAATATTACTAATGTCAGCGCCTTGGAAGCTATAGATTGCTTGATCGTCGTCACCAACAACTAATATATTCGGGGTGTCACCATGGGCTTCATTATTTGTTAAATTATGAATTATCCGCATCTGTGCCATATTGGTATCCTGGAATTCATCAACCATGATGTATTGATATTTTTCCTGCAAATTGAATCGAAGATCATTGAATACTTCCATTGCATGAACAACTCGTAATATCATGTCGTCAAAATCATATAATACTGATTCCTGCATTCGGCTAAGGTATCTTTCATAAACGAAACTGACAGCTCTTAATTTTGACTGTCTTTCCCTAGATTTTAATATAAATTTTCCCGAAATGTCTTTTTTAAACCATTCATTTCGCCAAGCAGTAATAGGTTTTGTCGAGTTTTGAGACATAGCGTTATTTGTTGCATTCTCTAGCGAATCAGAAAGGATTGTCGATAAAGGAATGATTGTTGATAGTGATATTTCACCACCACTTTCTCTGATTTTTGTGATGCATTCTGATGCTTGTAGGGCTGTAGATTTATTTATACCATTAGAGAATATCGGGGATAGTATTTGCTCGGCCTTTTCTATTACTTCATTATTACTGTCTAATATTTTTAATAACTCATCACTTGTCAGGCTGCTCTGTTTTAATTCAGAGATAACTTTCATAACATCAGATAAATGAGTGTATTCGTCATTCAACTTACTCGATATTGGATTATTATAGTCAAGATTATCAAATATTTCTCTGATAATTTCATATTTACTTAGTTCGTCGGCTGGCATAAAGTGCGCACCTTGGTAAAAGAATTGACCATTTTGGTTGATAACTTCAGATCCAAAACTATGAAAAGTATGAATAGCAACTTTATATGCGTCTTTTCCGATAATTTCGGTTAGACGTTCGCGCATAGCATTTGCACCACTATCAGTAAATGTTAAGCATAGAATATTTTCTGGTAAAGTATCTGTTATCTTAAGTATATTTGCTGTCCTAACGCTTAGTAATTCAGTTTTGCCTGTTCCCGGCCCTGCTATAACCATCACAGGACCGTCAATAGTGTCAACAGCTATTTTTTGTTGATCGTTTAAATTAGCATACCTTTTTGGAAAATCCATTAATCTTATTGTAATCGACTTATATTACCTAGTCGATACCAAACAGATAGATAGTGTTACAATAGAAATATATATGCGAGACAGAATGTATGACGAACTAGCTTTAGAGCGATCCATAAAAGCACTTTTTGGTGTTGATGTTGACATTAGACAGGCTATTGTATATAAAGTCCCCGTCAGCCACACCGCCGATGCAACACTTCTATTGACTACAAAAAAACAACTTTATTTGTATATTAACGGAAAGTCAAAAATTCTATTGGGCGATGTGACAAAGCTTGTTGCACATATGGGATTAAAAGCAGAGCTATATATTCCACCAAAAGGACGACCGTTTTACTTTGATGAAATTGGTCGTAGTAAATTCAACGAAGTTTTTCCAGGAAGGAAGAATATTAGCGATAGCGATATAAAATTTTATCGAACGTTAGCACCTTATAATCCTGCATTGGTATTAATTTCCGAAGTAAAAGACGGACATGTTTATCAGTTTGATAGCGATTCAAATACTAAATGGCGCATATCAACAAAATTTATTTATAGACGCATAAAAACGAGTTATATTATTTAATAGCTTTATTTAACGCAACGCACACTAGCTAGTCTTGGCATAATTAGGCTTACAATAAACAAATCATTTGTACCATTCAAATCTACGGCATATGACTCGTAAGTACCATCGTAAAATGTTAAATTATAGTACGTAGCTGACCAATAAAAATGATTAGGGAAATAATTTTCATATGTAGTAGCCCTGTAGTTTCTTATTTCAATTAATTCAGCCACAGTTGGGAGTCGTCCCCCAATAGCCTTACAAGCATCTCTTGCTGGATATCTTGGAGGACTAAATCCAAGTTTAAAATCAACTGCGTTATTAGATACAAGAACAGGACTTCCTACTAAGTAACTATCAGTTTCAGCTACAGGACCAGCTACAGTGCACTGTGGGCTCTCACATGTTGTACTTGTCATCCATTGGATACTCCAGCTATTAACTCCCAGTAAACTACCATCTGTATATTTATCTGTAGATGTTAAGTTTCGACTGTAAACAAATTTTCCGGCAAGAATAGACCCGACACGACCTGGAATCCAATATGATTCAAAACTGGCCGTGCATGTTTTGTTATCATTCATAGTAATGGCGTGGCTAGCTATTCCACTACAGCCGACACTACCAGACCAAGAATTTAATCTATAACCGGCATTAGCCGACGCAGTTATGGTCGGCGTTGATCCAGAAGCATAGCTTCCTCCACCACTTGTTGTACCGTTCGCGCCAGCAATAGTAGTAAGTGTATATAGTATATTATTAAATGAAGCTTCAATACTTGTGACTATATTGCTAATTAATATATCATCCACATAGCATCTAGCTCGAGCTTGATATCCATACTTAACACCGTAATTAGCAATTTGTGATGCCGTTGTTGCAGATGACCAAGCTGTCCAACCCTCCCAAGTACCTTCATTAATCCGACTTCTTATACTATATTGCACTGTACTACCTGTTGTACATGTGGATAGTGTAGTAATTGTAGCTAAAACATTACCACCATCAAGTCCAACAGTCATAGCTGGTTCTGAGGGAGAATTAGGTAAAGTAATTCGTCTCCTACTATCAAGTGAAACAACATCCACTGTACCTTCTTTTTTATATTTCAATGTATATTGAGTAATACCACCATAATATGAGTAGGTATCATCATTTGGGGCGGTGTTACAGGTAATTGAATTAGTTCCTATATCAGTACCTGGAGCTGCTAAAACTTCTTTATCTAATCCTTTTAATGTGTCAGTTGTTATAACACTAACATTTGCAGTCATATCATTACAGGCAGGATATTGACCATTCTTGTCGTAGTACTTCTCTAGGGCTTCAGCAACAACTGTGATTCTAGATGATCGTTGTGAATTGCGTGCATCGTATCGAATACCATTTGAAGCAACTGCGACAATAGTCGCAAGAATCCCAATGATAACAACTACAACTAGTAGTTCAACAATAGTAAAACCGCTTACTTTTTTATGCATAAGTTGATTTTAGTTTAGAAGTGATACAATAGCAAATGATGATAGATGAATCATCAAAGTTTGCATATAGATTGATAAAAACAAATTAATATCATAATTTTGTATTTTTATAAAATAGTAAACGTAAATGTTCCAACACTAGTAAATTTATGAATTGTATTGCTACCACTTGTGCTAATAGTTCCACCGGTTGCTGAAAATGATGATGTTGGATATGAAATAATAACTACGCCTGAGCCACCATTTGCACCACCTGCTCCACCACCACCACCTGTGTTCGCAGTTCCAGAAGTCCCACCAGATCCACCACTACCTGTTCCGCCTTCACCTTGACCACCACCACCAGTACCGCCAGCACCACGAGTATAATAACTTCCACCACCACCACCACCACCATAATAGACAGCTGATCCGGTTATTGATGAAACTATACCAACACCACCAGCACCACCTGCGCTATCACCACCACTACCACCAGCACCACCTGCTCCGCCACCGCCACCGCCGCTATTGTGTATTCCAAAATCCATACCCCATCCAAATCCACCACCACCGTTATTACCCTGACCACTAGTTCCAGAACCACCATTTGGAACAACACCATTCGCTGGATATGGTGAATAACCACATGAGCCTCCACCTGAGCCTCCACCGCCAGCAAGATCCCAATAACTATCTCTTTGGGATGATTTACCACCTCCAATAGCCGTGATTGAACCAAATGATGAATTTGAACCATTTTGAGAAATTAACCCTGAATGACCACCACCAGCTCCAACTATTACAGACGTATTTGATCCTCTAGATAGTGTTACTGTAGAGCTTACTACTCCACCAGCGCCACCACCACCAGACAAATTAGTTGAACCTGCGCCGCCACCTGCAACAACGAGGACTGGTAAATTATAACTGCTATATGGCCTATAGTAGTTATTTGTACCAGATAAACTCCAACCACTTGTATAGTTATTGTTATTACATCTAGCTTGAATTGCTAACGTGTAGGTCTGTCCTTCTGTTGATGTTATAAATGAAAGTGGTGAAGTAACTACTATTGGAGTTGGCGTACTATTTGGCCCTACCCAACCAGAGTCATACCCAGATGGTGAAATAGTATAGTCATATTGATATCCAACCGTTCCAGTTGAACAAGTTACAGGAAGCCATGACCAAGTTGTACTAGTTGATGGTGTTGCGGCAGTGACAGTTGGAGCGACAGGAGTTGGAATAGGATCAGTGTAAGAAACTTCTATACCGGTAACAGCCGAACTAAATGAT
>JBAXKN010000032.1:0-6582 GCA_037135295.1 Candidatus Saccharimonadota bacterium | reverse complement strand
ATGATTGTTGCGTCTGGTACACCAGAGGAAGTTGCAAAAATAAAAGAATCATTCACAGGACAATATCTAAAAAAATTACTTTAATTTCTAGAATTTCTTGTAACAATTGTGTCAATTAATATTATAATTGCAAGAATTATCAGTCCTAGGCCTAGTGATGCAACAATATCAGTAAGCCAATGATATCCAAGGTATAGTCTACTTGTCGCGACAATTCCTATTCCGATAATAGTGACAAAAAACCAACAGACAAATCTTTGGATACTGAAATGACGAGAATATATTAAATAGCCTAGTACTAATAGAAATACCGCTATTCCTATTGTATGGCCTGACGGGAATGAATATGTTGTCTCAAACGGTGCAATCATATTAATTTGTTGTGGTCGATTATTTGATATTGCTAACTTCATTGCCATAGAAGTTAAAGTCGCAAAACCCATTGAGATTGCAAACAAAAATGGTCTCCAGGCTTCATGTTTTATTAATACCCAAGTAAATATGACAAAAGATATCACCAGTAACGATGATATTGGCCCAGCTGCCATAGATACTGTCGTTGCAATACTTGTAATATAACTTTCACGATAATCTATCATCCAAGACAGAATTGGCTGGTTAAGCGTACCTAACCCAATGTGTTGGGTCATTCCTATGTAAGCTACGGTGAAAATAGTAGCTCCAAAAATGAGGCTAAGCACTGCAATTAAAAGACATTGTTTTGTAGTCAATGGTTTTTTAGTTTTTTTCGATTCTGTTATTGAAAGTGCCACGTATAAGATTATTTCTTGCGATTAAATAGTTTTTTAAATTGCATCATTGAACCATTCCATATTGCTTCTCGTTGTTTTTTATTTTTTAACAAGTGATATAAAGCTGGGGCAACTGATGCAAGTAATATTAATGCAACTATAGGTAATAGTACGGTGTCAATTTCTACGCCAATTGATGTTAACCAAGCTCCTAGGAAATATCCAAGGAATGAAAATCCACCTGTCCACAGTGCGGCACCAATTATATTATATGTAAAGAATGATTTGTAATCCATTTTTGCGGCACCAGCAATAATTGGGGCAAAAGTTCTTACTATTGGAACAAATCTAGCAATAATAATTGTTTTTCCACCATGTTCGTTGTAAAAATCTTGAGCTTTTTGAATGTATTCCTGGCGAAATAATAATGAATTAGGCCTTTTGAACAAGCGCGGACCTAATTTTTTACCAGTGTAGTAACCAACATTATCACCGAGAGCTGCTGCAAAAAAAAGTAACAATACAACTGTGAATATATTTATTCCAAATCCGATATTGCCCATGCTTTGTAACAAGAATCCGAGAGTGAAAATGACGCTATCACCTGGCAAAAAGAAACCTATAAGTAGTCCACTTTCAGCGAAAATAATCATTGCTACAACTATTATCGCTGCAATAGGTCCTGCAGTACGAGAGAATTCCACTAGTTCAAATCCAGGTATCATATTTGAATATTTTAGCATACATGATTAGTAATGTTATAATGAAGTATAGCAGTTACTAATTAACGACTGAGATAGGACAAAGAGGTGAACGATATTATATTGAAATTAGACGAACGAACGGCCGAAGGTAAGAAATTAACGCAGTTACGAGAAAGTGGTTTTACCCCAAGTGTTGTATATGGTGGTCAAGATTTGCCGATTATGGCACAATCTCCAAATGTTGAAACTAATAAGGTTGTTCATGCGGCTGGAAAGCACACTCCAGTAAATTTGGTTATTGATGGCAAAAAGAAACTAGCAATCATTAAAAGCATTGATATGGATCCTGTAAAACATACTTTGCGTCACGTTGCGTTTCATACAATCAAACAAAACGATATTATTACTACCGAAGTACCGGTAGTCTTAGTTGGTATAGGCGAAAGTGCTGCTGAACGAACTGGCCTTGTTATACTTCAAGCAATTGAACACATAGAGGTAAAAGCGAAACCAGCTGATTTGCCAGAATCATTAGAGATTTCGATTATCAATCTTGAAACAGCAGATGATAAAATTTCAGTTAGCGATATTCAACTTCCTAATGGAGTTTCATTTGCTGATATTGATCAAGATATGGAACTTGTCATAGCTAATGTTTACGAACCAAGTGCATTACAAGCTGCGAACGAAGCTGCTGGTGGTGACGCCGAAGAAGAAGAGGAAAGTGAAGTTCCAGCTGAAAATGGCGAGGAATCGTCAGATGGCGATCAGACTAAATCAGAACAATCAGATTCTGAAACAAAAAAATAAGACAAAAAACCTGATATCAAATACTTCGCTGTTGATTAACAGCGAAGTATTTTTTATTTTATGAAACCACCAGATTGGTGTGACCATAATCTCGCGTAAATACCTTCATTTTCAAGGAGTTCGTTATGTGAACCATGTTCCATAATTATTCCTTCATCTAAAACGATGATTCTATCTAATTTTGCGATTGTCGACAAACGGTGGGCGATAACGATACTAGTTCGTCCTTTCATTAGTTTTGTTAATGCATTTTGAATTAGTTTTTCGTTTTCGCTGTCTAGTGCTGATGTTGCTTCATCAAGTAATAGAATTGGCGCATCTTTCAAAATAGCTCGAGCGATTGCAATACGTTGACGTTGACCGCCACTTAATTTGATACCTCTTTCACCTACGATAGTATCGAAACCATCCGATAATATGTCGATGAAATCCAGAGCATTTGCCTGCTCAGCGGCATGGCGGATTTCTTCGTCGGTGGCATTAGGTTTTCCGTAAGCAATGTTTTCGCGCAAACTTCGATGGAATAGCATAGGCTCTTGAGGGACATAGGCGATTGAATTGCGTAAATCAACCTGTGTTATATTTGTTATATTTTGACCATCAATTAAAATTTCACCCTTATCAAGTTCACTAAATCTTAGCAATATTCTTGTTAAACTGGTCTTGCCAGATCCAGATTTTCCAATTAGACCAATTTGTTCACCTGGGCTTACAATCAATGAGAAATCTTTAAATAGGGCATTTTTACCTTGGTCGTGGGTGAAGGTTATTTTATTAAATTCAATCTTTCCATTTGAAATATTTAATTTTTCAGGATTAATAGGATCTTTTAGCTCAATATCTTCATCAAGTGTGCTTATCATTGGGCTTGCGTCGCCAATAATTCGCAAATATGATCTAGTTGAGTTCGATACTGACCATAATTGTGAAGCAACATTTAATGTATAACTAATAACCAAATATGTAGCACCTATACTGGCTATATGATATTCAGTGGCTAGGATTGCTGCAGCAAAGGCGAATAAGTTCATAATAGTCATCATAATTCCGAATGAACCGGTTATCATCAATACACCCTTCATTTCCTTCAGGTCAGCTTTACGCCATTGTTTGATGAGTTTATTATATTGATTAATTTCAGATTTTTCTCTTGAAAAGGCTTTTACGGCGGCAATATTACCAACGATATCAGCCAAATATGCTGTCATAGCGCTTGATTTTTCAGCAACATCTTTACTTGTTGGTGCGATTGCAGTTTGCGCCTTGATAATAACAAATATGATAATTACCGATAATATCGCCAAAGCAATAGCAAATTGCCAAAGAATAAAACTCAGTGCAATACACACAGATATAATAGTGGTAGTAATTGGCGCAACATTAAAAGTTAATGTATCCCAAAAACGCTCAATCGAACCGCTTAATTTATTTGCATCAGACACAATACCACCGCCCATTCTATTAGCGTGATACCCAAGACTTTTTTCAGTTAGATGCTTTAGTATTTTTTCATGAACTATTGCCTGCATTTTCGTTTCTGTTATATATGCTAAGGCGATTGTTATTCGTGTTGCTACAACTTCACCAAAGAATAAAACAAGTGCATAACCAATCAACAGTCCCACACTACTCATCATAGTTGCGCTACCGTTAGAAATATTAGTAAGTAATTGGGAAACAAATATTGGTGCTATCGCCATAATGACAATAGATGAAAATACCTGAGTAATAATCATTAGCCAAGTAAGGACAGGTGAAATTTTTCGAAGACCAAAAAGGAACCCGATGACACGTTTTGATGAATTTTGTTTTTTCATAAAAATCTCTCCTAAGAAAAGAGTATATAGTTGATTCTGATGCGCTTTCTAATATTGAGCACATACGCGTTTAAGCGATTAGAGGATCCTTCTCGTTTATTAATGGATCATAGTGTGTAAAAGTATACTACAAGCTTTATCTTTATGTAAAGGGTGAAATTATTCTTCTATGAAACCACCTGATTGGTGAGACCATAGTTTAGTGTAGATACCGTTTTTTGATAATAATTCGTTATGTGCGCCTTGTTCCATTATCTTTCCGTCTTCTAATACAATAATTCTATCAAGTTTAGCTATTGTCGATAGACGATGAGCGATTACAATACTGGTTCGCCCTTTCATTAATTTTACTAATGCGCTTTGGATTAATTTTTCGTTTTCACTATCTAGTGCTGAAGTGGCTTCGTCAAGTAATAGAATTGGCGCATTCTTTAAAATAGCTCGAGCGATTGCGATTCTTTGACGTTGACCGCCACTGAGTTTTATCCCTCTTTCTCCAACAATAGCGTCAAGTCCTTTTGGTATTTTTTTGATAAAGTCTACAGCGCTAGCTTGCTCGGCTGCATGCCAAATCTCTTCGTCAGTTGCATCAGTTTTTCCATATGCAATATTTTCACGTAATGTTCTGTGAAACAGCATTGGCTCTTGTGGCACGTAGGCTATGTTGTCTCGCAAACTCTGTTGAGTAACTTTACGTATATCATGGTCATCAATTAATATTGAACCGTCAGTAACATCAGAGAAACGTAAAAGTAAATGAGTTATAGTTGTTTTTCCGGCACCTGAATTACCGACTAAACCTATTTTTTCACCTGCAGATATTGATAAGCAAATATTTTGCAGTACGTCCTCTTTTTCATCGTCATAATGGTATGATACGTTCTTTAATTCAATCTTTGGTGTAATATCATAAAGCTTTTTGGCGCCAGGACTATCATTTATAACAGTGCTTAATGCTAGCATATCACTCATTGGAGCAGCCTCTAATAATGCCTGATCATAACCGTTTAGCATATCTCCAAGCCTAAATATCTGAGAGTTAATTATTTGTAAGTAGGTTATTGCAAACACAGCAATGGCAATATCGATTTTGCCATTCAAAACTAAGTAAGAGCTAAAACTAATAGCTACAATCTGTACTATCACCATTAGACCTACTCGACCTGATCCTTCTGTCGCCACAAAGCCAACATCTTTCATGAATGCTTCTTTGAATTGGTTACTCTTGTGAGAAATACTATTAATTTCAGCTTTCTCTTGTGCAAATGTTTTTACAATTAAATTATTTGTGAATGCATCGGCTATACCACCATTAATTTCGGCAGTCAGTTCTTTGCGTATGTGTCGCCATGGTGCTCTTTTTTTTATGCTCCATTTTACTTGAATTATCAAACCAACAATTAACGCTATTATTATTAAAGCTAATGGCCATGATTTAAATATTACAATCATAAGACCCGTTCCAATAGATAGGACAAAACCAAGTGTTTGGATTATCAACAAATCCTGCAACATAACCTCACTTCTTATAAAGTCGATAAAACGACTCGTAAGCGCACCAACTTTTTCATTAACAAAAAAACGCATGTCTTTTCGCATTAAGCGTTCAAAAGTAGTTTCAATCAAACTGGATCTGACATTTGCTTCGTGTTTGCACAATGCTTGAAAGCCAATATAGTTAATAATAACCCCTACAAACCCTACCCCTGCAGCTAACGATAAATTAGTCCAAATCATCGATTGATTTTTAATAGCTAGACCGCCAATTGTCTGACTAAAAAAGTATGGCAGTAATGTGCTTGTAAAAAGCGCTGCAATAGGAATAAAGAATAATGCCAAAAAGAAAGATACTTTATACTTTCTAATTTGTTCCCAGTATAATTTTATAGTGTGTTTATTAGTTTCCAAAAAAATCCTTTCTTTTATTTTGGCACGTCACAGCGTGAATAAATAGAGGACCCATGGGTCATAATAAGACAATTATGCACGATGTTTTAACTTAACACAAGCTAAAAAATGTATAATAAAGAAGTGAATAAAGTATTAGAATTAAAATTGAAAAATCTTCCATCCAGTTCTGGTGTTTATTTTCATAAAAACAAATCTGGTGAAATTATTTATGTTGGTAAAGCAGCGGTTTTAAAAAACCGCGTTAAACAGTATTTTCAAAATTCAAAATATATGGATATTAAAACAAAAGCTCTTGTTTTAGAAATTTTTGATACGGATTGGGTGGAAACTGATAGCGAAATTGATGCGTTATTTTTAGAGGCTGAAATGGTTAAAAGGTATATGCCTAAATACAATATTCTTTTACGTGATGATAGGTCATTGATTTTTATCAGAATCGATATGAAGAGTGAATGGCCCTTTGTTAGCTTTACTAGGAGTCCAGCGGATGATGGCGCTGATTATTTCGGTCCTTACTATAACGGTTTTGCTGTAAAAAAAGCCTTACGATTCCTACGTCGTATATTTCCATATTACACAAAACCATAT
>JBAXKN010000031.1:0-6592 GCA_037135295.1 Candidatus Saccharimonadota bacterium | reverse complement strand
TTTGACGCTGAAAGTTTAATTTGGCGATTAACCCGTGAATCGGATCATTTTGATGCGTGATACTTACAATGGTGAGCAGCCTTTGGTTATGCATGTTGATTTGAATTCGGCATTTGCCACGATTGAGCAACAGTCTAGGCCGATGCTACGTGGTCGTCCTGTGGCGGTGGTCAATCGTAGGACAACAAATACTAGTATCGTAACGGCTAGCTATGAGGCTAAGGCAAAAGGCGTAAAAGTCGGTATGAAATTTGTCGAAGCGATGAAATTAGTGCCAGGAATTGTCGCAATTGAAAGTGATCCTAGCAAGTATCGATTTGTTTATCGTAAATTAATGACAATTATGAACGACTATTCGCCAAATGTTGTCATGAAGAGTATAGATGAGGGAATTATAGATTTTCACGGCATTCCGAACCTACGTCCGCTAATTGATATTGGCTATGAAATAAAAGAACGCTTAAAAGATGAAGTTGGCTGCGCCATGAGATGTAATGTTGGTATTGGTCCGAGTAGGTTTTTAGCTAAAACTGCGGCAGGTTTACATAAACCAGACGGATTGGATTTAATGAATGCTGATAATTTACGTGCTACGTATGAAAAAATGAAGCTGACTGATTTGACTGGTATTGCCGGACAGATGGAAAAGCGTCTAAACGCAGTTAATATATTCACGCCCATTCAATTTCTAGATGCCGATGTAGTCTCTTTGCAAAAAGTGGTATTCAAAAGTATCATCGGCAAACATTGGTACGAAAGACTGCGAGGCTATGAGGTTGACGATAGACTAATTGAAACGAAAACAATTGGTCGACAATATGTTCTTGAGGATCGTGGTCTGACTCATTCTCAGATTTCGGCAAGGCTTCATTACTTGTGTGAGTCAGTCGGTTCTAGGCTGCGATCACAGAATAAAATAGCGCGTGGTGTATATATTCACGTTAGGACGATTGATAGAAAGTATTGGCATGCCTGTCAAATGTGCCAGATGCCTTTTTCTAGTAATAGTTCTATTAATTCATTGGCCCAACAGTTATTTCTGAAAGCACCAGGACGAGTTCAGGAAATTGGTATTCGTTGCTATGCTTTATCAGATAAAAATCATTCCCAGATGAGCATATTTTATGACGAAATAGCTCGTGAACAAGACCTAGTAAATTCGATTGACTATATAAATGGTCGTTTCGGTGATGGAACTGTTCATTCAGCCGATACATTAAATGCGAAAAAACTAATTAAACAAAAAATTTCGTTTGGAAGTACACAGTATTTATAGAAGTTGTATAATTAGTGTGTGAACAAAAATATAATAATGTTATTTATGGTTATTTTTAGTGCTGCGGGTAGCTTTTTGCCGATGATGTTAGATGGCGGTGATATCTTCAGTCTTTGGGGAATTCTGGGCGGATTTATCGGCGGAATATTTGGTATTTGGGTCGGAGTTGTCATATCTAAAAAGTTCGCTTGATATAAGATAAAGACATGGTTGAAAGTGGAGTAAAGAATGGACTTATGGTTTTATCGTTAAATAGTTGGTATTATATAGTTTAAAGGAATAAGAAATGAAAAAATTAGCTGAATTAGACTGGATTAACATAATTGGTTGGCTATTATTCATTTCAAGTACTTATTTTCTAATAGTTACTATCGGATTTTTATTGAATATAACATTCGTTAATGATAATTTTTTCGGATTATATTACTGGTCGTTCATAATAGCGATAGCGATCTATCTGGCAGTACGTTTTTCAATAAGATTAATCAAAAAGTAAATTCTGTATACTAAATATATGAAGAGATGCATTTTGGCTGTTAGTGGCGGAGTTGATTCGGTGGTTTTGTTAGATATGCTTTCAAAACAGTTAGGTTTAGAGCTAATAGTTGCTCATTTCGATCATGGAATTCGTGGTGATTCAGTGCAAGATGCGATTTTTGTTGAAAATCTAGCAAAAAAATACAAATTACCATATGTTTCAAAACGAGAAGAACTGGGCGCATCAGCTAGCGAAGAACTTGCGCGTGATAGAAGATATGAATTTCTTCGATTAGTTGCAAGAAAGTATGATTCAATATTAGTCACAGCTCATCATAGTGATGACGTTGTCGAAACAATTGCCATTAATCTGATTCGCGGAACGGGTTGGCGGGGATTAGCAGTTTTAGATTCTGACATCTATCGTCCATTAACCAATATGACTAAATCGGAAATAATAAAATATGCAAAAAAACATCATCTTGTTTGGCGAGAAGATAGCACTAATCAAAGTTCTGATTATTTGCGTAATCGTATTCGTTTAAAAACTATGAAACTAGATGATGACACTAAACGGCAGTTATTAGGTCTATGGTCCGAGCAAAAGGCTGTTAAATTATTAATCGATAATGAGGTCTCGAAATTAGTTAAAAAAGACAATAATTATAGTAGATATTTTTTTACTCATCTTGATTTATCCACTGGAATTGAGTTTTTAAGGTATATTGTAGATGCTCGATTGACCCGTCCCCAATTAATTAATGTTTTGCACGCAATTAAAACTATGCAGTCAAAAAAATCTTATATTGCAGGAAATGGCGTAAAAATAAGTTTCACCCCTCGTAATTTTACGGTTGAACTGATAAAATAGTGTAAACGAAGTACAATCAAAAACTACCGACTGAAAGGATATATGATTTTTTATGGCTATGAAACTACCGACAATTAAAAAAAAGCCGAGCGAGATTATCCGCCTGAGTTTATTTTGGGCAATTATTATTTTTTGTATATTAATAGGACTGGCATTTTTGTCACCTCGTGATAACTTAAAAGAAGTATCGATCTCGAACGTCATAAAAAGAGCTAACGCAGGTGAAATTTCAAAAATTGTTATTCAAGGAAATGACGTTACGGTTACGCCTAAAGGTAGTAAAGAGGCAACTGAAAAGTCAGTAAAACAAGGTGATAGTAGTATTCAAGACCAAGGTCTTAAATCCGATGCCCCTGTCGAAGTAGAAATTATGCCTCCATCAACAACTGGCGACACTATTTGGAGTCTAGCGACCATTATCATTCCAGTTATATTAATCGCAGCCTTTTTCATGTTCATGATGCGTCAAGCACAAGGTCAAAATAATCAGGCTATGGGATTTGGAAAATCAAAAGCAAAACTGTATGGTTTAGACAAAGAAAAAGCAGTTTTTGATGATATCGCTGGTAATGATTCGGCCAAGCAAGATCTTCAGGAAGTTGTTGATTTTCTAAAACATCCGAAAAAATACGAAGCTTTGGGTGCAAAAATACCAAGGGGAGTTCTATTGGTTGGCAGTCCCGGTACTGGTAAGACATTACTTGCGCGCGCTGTTGCAGGTGAAGCGAATGTACCTTTCTTTTCAATATCTGGTTCAGAATTCGTAGAAATGTTTGTTGGCGTAGGCGCAAGTCGAGTCCGTGATTTATTTGCCAAAGCGAAAAAGAATGCACCTGCTATTGTTTTTATCGATGAAATTGATGCAGTTGGTCGCAGACGTGGAAGTGGTATGGGCGGTGGTCATGATGAACGTGAACAAACACTTAACCAAATACTTGTCGAGATGGACGGTTTTGAGGTTGGTGCAAATGTTATTGTTTTAGCTGCTACTAATCGTGCTGACGTTTTAGATCCAGCATTGCTTCGTCCTGGACGCTTCGATAGAAGAACGGATATTATGTTGCCAGAACGAAGAGACCGTGAAGCAATACTAAAAGTACATTTTAAAAATAAACCAGTTGATGCAACTGTCGATATCAGTTCAATGGCAGCAAAAACTGCCGGCTCATCAGGTGCAGACCTGGCAAATATCGCCAATGAAGCGGCAATCGTGGCAGCTGGAAGAAATGCTAAAAAGATTAGCAATTTAGATTTAACTGAAGCTTTTGAAAAAATTGCAATTGGTCCAGAGCGTAAGACAAAGATTATGAATGATAAAGAAAAAGAAATGACAGCGTATCACGAGGCGGGTCATGCCATTGTTGGTCATGTTTTGCCTGATAGCGATCCTGTTCATAAGGTGACAATTATCCCTCGAGGCGGGACTGGTGGCGTAACTTGGTTTTTACCACCTGAAGATAAAAGTTACACCAGTATAATTGAATTCAAAGATGTTCTTGCTAGAGCACTTGGTGGCCGAGTTGCCGAGAAGATTATTTACGGTAAAGATCGCGTTACGACAGGTGCTGGTTCTGACTTACGCCATGCAACTGGAATTGCAAGGGACATGATTATCGAGCAAGGAATGGGTTCAAAGCTTCGAGACCAGGTGTTTCATGAAGATAATGGCGGTATGATGTTTGATCGTATGACTCATGATCGTCCATATAGCGATGAAACTGCAAAGGAAATTGATAAAGAAGTCGCTGAATTAATAAAAGACGCTGCTAGACGTGCAGAGGCTGTCATCGAACATAATCGACCAAGTCTAGATAAATTAGCAAAGGCATTACTTGACGAAGAAACTATTGAAGAAGATAGAGTTGTAGAAATACTAAAAAGTGCTACTTTACCTGAGGAGGCTAAGCTTTACTAGGCCTGGCATTCAATTCATATGGGATCTATAAAAAGAACTATCGCGCGGGTAAATATGAAACTACCCGTCAAACAAGCGGCGGCTTTATTAGCTGGTTCTACGTTGCTGTCGAGCGTGCTTGGTTTGATTCGTGATCGTCAATTAAATGGACTGTACTATACTACTTACCCACAAGGTATTGATGCATATACGGTTGCTTTTTTAATTCCTGATTTCATGTTTTTTATATTAGTTTCAGGTGCTTTGAGCGTAACTTTTATACCAGTATTTAACCAGCGTCTGGCTGATGGTAATAAAAAATCAGCCTGGGAACTGTCAACTAGTATTTTAAATTTAATGGCGATACTGACGCTCATTACTAGTATATTAATAATTATTTTTGCAGAACCGTTGGTTAGGTATGTTGTTGGTCCTGGTTTAGATGAGTCTAGTCGCGCTCTAGCTGTCAGCATGATGCGTGTGATTGCTATTAACCCATTCTTGTTTTCAATTGCAGCAGTTATCACTAGCATGCAACAAGCTGTTGGAAGGTTTGTGTTTTTTGCACTGGCGCCAGCAGTTTATAATGTCGGGATTATCATTGGGACAATGGTTTTTACTAACGGTATAAATATTTTTGGTTGGCAGGTTTTTGAGGGTGGCATCATGGGAGTAGCACTAGGTGTTGTTTTAGGTTCAGCTATGCAATTACTAATAAGCTGTATTGGTTTATGGGGTATGGGTTTTGATTATAGGTTCAAGATCTTTTGGCGTAATAAAGGTTTTCGCAAGGTTCTATCATTATTACCAGCTAGATCGCTAAATCAAGGTATTAATTATGTGAACGGAATTGTCGAAGTTAATATGGCATCCAGAATGGCTGCTGGTTCAATTCGCGCTTATCAACAAGCGTCTAATCTATCCTATGTACCAACAAGTCTAATAGGCGTGGCAATAAGCACTGCAGCATTTCCAAAAATGGCTGAACGCTTAGGTCAGGGACGACCTGATTTGTTTAAGAAAGAGTTGCAAGCAACTTTACGAGTAATTGTCTGGCTAGCTTTACCCGTAACAGTAATAACATTTTTTGGTAGGGGTTATTTGATAAACTTTATAAAAAATGGTGGTGATGTTCTAATGTCTAGCCTTTTGGGTATATTGGCGATATCAATACTATTTAGCTCGATTTATCAAATTGCTGCAAGAAGTTTTTATGCTCAACAGGATACAAAGACACCACTTTATATATCATTATTTGCGATTGGACTAAACATTACATTGGCCGTCTGGTTTACTTTAGGGTTGAATTTGGGAACGTATGGTTTGGCATGGGCATTTTCGATAGTTTCAATTGTCCAAGTTCTTATTCTTCTTGTGATAATGTCAAAACGTATAAAGGGCCTATTTGATATTCCTTTTGCTCATGCGATAGGTCGTATGGTGAGTGCAACTGGTATTATGGCGATTATTGCGTATTTTTGTTTTATGCTTTTGCCACTTCAATACACAGACCAAAGTTTCCTAGCTAGTTTCCCAAGGTTTACTTTTATCGTGTTGATTATTTCTATATCATACGTTGGCATAAGTTGGCTATTTAAATTAAGAGAATCAAGACCAGTTATTAAAATGGCAAGAAAAATTCTGTTTAGTGGATTTGGGAAAAAATGAACCTAGAAAAAATTCGTAATTTCTGTATCATTGCGCATATTGATCATGGGAAATCAACTCTTGCTGATCGCATGCTTGAAATAACTGGTACGGTTTTACAGCGTGACATGAAGTCACAGCTATTAGACAGCATGGACCTAGAGCGTGAAAAAGGCATCACAATTAAACTTGCACCAGTTAGGATGAAGTATAAAGGATATGATTTGAATTTAATTGATACACCGGGTCATGTTGATTTTAGTTATGAAGTTAGTCGATCACTTCAGGCATGCGAAGGTGCTGTATTGGTTGTGGATGCTAGTCAGGGCATCCAGGCGCAGACTTTGGCTAACGTTTATCTAGCATTAAACGAAAACCTAAAAATTATACCAGTTTTAAATAAAATTGATTTGCCAGCTGCTGACGT
>JBAXKN010000030.1:0-6651 GCA_037135295.1 Candidatus Saccharimonadota bacterium | reverse complement strand
GGGCTGATCTAATTTCTCCGCCTAACCCGACTTCGCCGAAGACTACAATACCATCATCGATTCGACGTTTTGCGGCGGCACTAGCAATCGCCATACAGATCGCTAAGTCAGCTGCCTGGTCGTTTAATTTTAAACCACCAACCACATTAATATAAATGTCTTTGTCAGATAAATTTAGTTTAGTACGACGTTCTAAAACAGCAATTAATAGATTAAGTCTATTTAAATCAAATCCACTGGCAGTACGCTTAGGATAACCGAAACTGGTGGGATTAACAAGTGCCTGAATTTCAACCAGTAGTGGTCGAGTGCCTTCAATTGTAGCCAAAACAACAGAACCATCTGAATTATGACGCTCGGCCAGAAGTGCGGCAGAAGGATTTTCAACTAATCTAAGGCCTTCCTGGTACATCTCGAAAATTGCTGCCTCACTTGTTGAGCCAAATCGATTCTTTACTGCTCGAATAATCTTGAAACCACCATATCTATCACCTTCGAATTGCAGAACAACATCCACTAGATGCTCTAATACCTTTGGACCTGCAATACTACCTTCCTTTGTAACATGCCCTACAAGCACAACAGCAGCTCCAGATTGCTTTGCTGCACGAATAATAGCATTACTACTGTTTGTAATTTGACTAACCGTTCCAGGGGCTGATGTGATCTCGTCAAGAGCCAAGGTTTGAATAGAATCAATAATCACCAATTTGTAGCCTTCAGAACGAATCGTAGCTGCAATATCATCAGCACTTGTACTTGAAGCAAAACTTAACTGTTCACTTTTTTCTGCGCCAAGACGCTCGGCACGTAGTTTGACCTGACCAGCTGATTCTTCGCCACTTGCATATAAAACTGATTCTTTTTTGGCTACACTTGCAGATATTTGAAGTAACAATGTACTTTTACCTATTCCAGGTTGTCCAGCAAGTAAAATAACACTACCAGGAAGGATTCCGCCACCCAATACGTCATCGAGGTCTTTGAGGCCAGTAGATAGGCGACTTGCAATCTCTTTGCTTGAAATCGACCTCATAGTTTGAACTGTCAGAATATTTCCTGAGTTTCCACTTCTCGCCAAAATGGATTTTCCAGATATGACAGGTGCCTGTTCAACTAACGTATTCCATTCACCACAATTATCACACCTACCAACCCATTTTGGATAGCTAGCGCCACAATTTTGGCAGACGAATCGAGTTTTTGATTTAACCATTAATCTAATTATACATCAGATCGAAGGGACAGGGTCAAGCTTGCTGTCAATAACTGTATATAATTTTTTTGATTCAGCTGCATTCAAATTGTACTCATTCAAAACCAATTCATATTTACTGATATTAGCATTAATATTTGCTCTTGTAGCCTCTAAATCTGCTGCACGACCAAACAATGCATAGCGTTCATTATTAAATTGTGTCTGTGAACTGAAACCACCATTGTTCGCTTTGTAATTAAAAGTTGTGATATCAGTATTTAGTTGTTGAATACTATTTTCGTATAATGCTTTATCTGTTGAAATTATTGATGATAGTGAAGTTAATTGTTCTGATAATTCATTTGCTCGGTCTTTTAGTGTTTGGAAAACAGTGCTGTAGTTACTGTTGAGAACTACAACTTTCTGTCGATCTATAAAATATTTACTATAGAATTCCTCTAACTTTGGACTAATACTCGAAACTTCGGTACCTATTATTGAAAATAATTCATTATCTCTTTGGCCAGGTTCGGTGCGTGCATAAAAAGCCATAGTTTCAACAAAATCTTTTTCATCTTTTAATTTTATATATTCGTCTTCGATGAGTTTATTTAGTCTATTTTTTTCTCCATAACTTAACCGTGCATATACTGCATGTAATGTTTCATGTGTAGCTGTTACTTCACGAATACCGTCCAATTGTTTGTCTGTAACGCCATATACATATATACGTGAGTTACTGTAACAACCTAAAATGGCTGTTGTGCTTTCAATACGATCACAAGCAATATTAAAATCGTCAGAATCATCTGGAAGAAAAAGTATTGGTTGACTTGCTTGGAACATGAATAAACCACGTTCGTTCATTCCAGCTCTCTGTACAAGTTGATTAATCTCGGTCGTTGATTCAAATCGCCATACTGTTATCTGATCAATTATCTCTTGTTTATTCAATACTAGAAATATTGCAAAGGCAAAAAAAAGACAGCTAGCAACGACACTAGTTATTATTCCAATTTTGTTTTTATGTTTCGTTTGTGGCATCAACTTTTACTTTATCATTACTTATGTCAACAGTCAAAACTGTTCCTTTTTCATAATCACCAGATAAAATACCGTCAGCAATTCGATGTTCAAGTTCATCTTGGATTGTTCGTCGCAATGGTCTGGCACCGAATTTATCATTGTATCCTTTGTTTATTAGATACTTCTTTGTATTTGGACGAATATCAAGATGAATACCCTTAATAATTAGTCTTTGTTGCAATTCATCAATTAAATTATCGAATATTTTACTTATCTGTTTTCTTGTTAAAGCGCGAAAAGTAATTATACTATCAAATCGATTAACCAATTCTGGGCGCATTATGGCACTTAGTGCAGATTCAGCTGCTTCGGCATTTTCACTGTGTAAAATATCGAGTTTTTTCTCGTCACTTTTTGATGTAACATTAAATCCTAAACTAGATTCTTTCATCATTCTATCAGCACCTAGGTTACTTGTTAGGATTATGATTGCATTGCTAAAGTTTACTTTCCGTCCTTTTGCGTCAGTTAACACACCCTCTTCAAGAATTTGTAATAACAAGTTGAATACGCTTGGATGTGCTTTTTCAATTTCATCAAAAAGCACTACACTATATGGCTGTCGTCTAATCTTATCTGTCAATTGACCACCATCGTCATAGCCAACATATCCTGCAGGTGCACCGACAAGACGACTTGTATTATGACCCTCTCGAAACTCACTCATATCAATTTTAATTAACGATTCTTCACTGCCAAAAACCTCACGTGCAAGCACTTTTGCAAGTTCAGTTTTACCTACTCCTGTTGGTCCCATGAAAACAAATGATCCTATCGGCCGATTACTACTAGCAACACCACTACGTCCACGTCTAATTGATTTTGACACAGAATCAACCGCCTCTTGTTGTCCAATAATATATTTACTTAGATGCTTTTCAAGATTTTTTAACATCTTTGATTCTGATTTTTTTACACGCTGGACTGGTATTCCGGTCATCGATGAAATTGCGTATGATATATCATCGTCTTTTAAGATTATTGGAGTTTTATTTTCAGATAATTCACGAATTTCTTCTAATTTTGTAGACAATTGACTGATATGTGTTTTGTAAAGAGCCGCCCTTTCGTAATCTTCGGCAGAAACAGCTTCTTCCATTTTTTCATTCAAATTTTTTAATTGTTTCGTGTAATCTCGAATTTTACTTGGTTTATTTCCAGAACGAACTCGAACAAAAGCAGCTGCTTCATCTATGACATCAATAGCTTTATCAGGCATGAATCGTTCATTAATATATCGATCAGCCATATAGACGGCATCTTCAACTATTTCATCAGTCATACTAACGCCATGGTGTTTTTCGTATGCTTTACGGAGGCCTTTTATGATTGCTATTGAATCTTTTAAATTGGGTTCAGGGACTAAAACAGTCTGAAGTCGTCTTTCGAGTGCGCTATCGGGTTCAATAAATTTCCTATATTCTTCGGTAGTTGTTGCACCTATAAGACGAATTTCACCTCGTGCAAGAGCAGGTTTTAGCATATTTGCTGCATCAATTGTACCTTCTGCAGCACCTGCTCCAACTAGTAAGTGAAGCTCATCGATAAATACAATAACATTTTTTTGTTGTTGTAACTCACTGATAACTTTTTTTAGACGTTCTTCAAATTCACCACGATATTTTGTACCAGCTATCATGCTACTTAAATCAATCTGGATTACACGTTTATCAAGAAGGTTGTCAGGTACATCTTCGCGTACAATACGTTGAGCTAAACTTTCAGCAATGGCAGTTTTACCAACACCTGGTTCACCAATTAGTACAGGATTATTTTTTGTTCTGCGACTTAATATTGTTATTATTCGATCTTCTTGTAGACTTCGACCGATTACAGGATCAAGTTTGCCGTTTTTCGCTAATAATGTTAAATCAGTTCCAAAAATACCTAGCGCGCCTTTTGGTTTAATTTGTTTTTTTTCAATTCTGATATTAGGTTGTTCAAACTCTATTCTGAATACTTCTTGTTTACGATCTAGAAATTCGTCTAAAGCAAGGCTTAAATCGGACAGGTTTATACCCATATCACGTAATAAAACTGATGCTCTTGAGTTTTTTTGATTTAGTAAGCTATACAAGATATGTTCAGTACCTAGCATATCTTGATTGAACTCTTGGGCAACTTCCCAGCTCATTTTTAAGGTTAATTTTGCAGTTTCACTTAGACCTTTCGCTTCAGTTCCAACAATAACGGTCAATGGAGCAAGATTCAGTGCAACCTGTGCGCGGTTTAAAGTAATTCCAACATCTGCCAGCACTTTTGCCCCAACTGAAGAGCCCTGAGCTAGAATTCCAAGTAATAAATGCTCAGTTCCTATGTATGTACTGTCGTAACTTTGAGCAATGATATTTGCATGATGTAAACTAGTCCGAGCGTTGTCGGTGAAGTGTGAAATGAATTCCGAAAAATCATCTACCATATATCTTATTATAACCTATTGAATAATTTATTTGGTTGATTTTTCGACAGCATCAAGCAAACTATCCTCGATGTTTTTTCGACGAACTGGTGTGGCTGGTTTTTTTGCGGCGACAACTTGTTCAATGTCAATTTCATAACCACACAAACGACTAGCAAGTCTTACGTTTTGACCTGCACGACCGATAGCAATCGATTGTTGATCCTCATTCACAAAAACAGTTGCCCGTTTGGCTTTTTCATCAATAACTACTTTTGAAACTTCTGCGGGACTTAATGAATTTTTAATAAATTGCTCGATGTTTTCATCATAAGCAATGATATCGATTTTTTCTTGATCACCAATTTCGTTCATAACAGCCTGAACACGTGTTCCATGACCACCAACGAACGTTCCGATTGGGTCAACACCAGGAACAGTACTTGCGACGGCGATTTTAGTACGTCGACCAGCTTCACGAGCTATAGTTTTAATTTCGACAGCACCAGTTTCAATTTCCGGAACTTCTTGTCGGAAGAGATATTCAACAAATTGTTCATTACCACGACTTAAAATTAGTTGTGGACCATGGTTGTCTCTTTCGATATTTTTAATAAATACCTTAATGCGACTTCCTATTGTGTAAAATTCACCTTGAATCTGTTCACTCTGAGGAATAATACCGGTTGCTTTGCCAAGGTCAATTCGAATAACTCGTGGATCAACTCGTTGGACCATACCATTTACTACTGTACCGATTTTATCTTCATATTCTTCTAAGACAACTTCACGCTCGGCTTCACGCAATCTTTGTAAGACAACTTGTTTAGCAGTCTGAGCGGCAACACGTCCAAATGAAGTTACTTCAAATTTCTCTTCAACATTATCACCAATTTCAATGTCTTTTTTAATTTTTTTAGCATCTACTAAACTTATTTCAACTGCATCTGAACCGACCTCTTCAACGACTTCGCGTGACACATATACATCAGCAGTACCATCGTTGATATTTAGTTCACATCTTACCTCTTGATCACGCTCACCGTTATCACGGCGCCATGCCGCAGCAATTGCTTGCTCGATAACAGATAGAACTGTCTCTTCTGGTAAGTTTTTTTCCTCTGCAATAGTATGAACAGCTAGTATTAGTTGCTTAACATTAATTTCTTCCATAAATATTTCTCCTTACTTATTGTATTTAAAAAAGTCGACCTGCCGGCCGACGAAATGCAATGTACTAATGGATATTATACTCCGTATCTATGGAATTGGCAATAATTGATTTGGACAAGTTTTTAACACATCTTGTATGGCATCATGTTCCGACTGAGTCACCCATAAGTCATATTTTTTCTTTACAGCAATTTGCCTAGCAACATATTGACACCTAAATGCTTTATTTGATGGAAGCCATGTTGCTGCGTCACCATCACTTTTTTGCAGGTTAGCTTTACCATCAACTGCCAATAACTCAAGAGAGTCATTTGCAAGTGATATCCGCATATCACTACTAAATTGTTGTGCGCCTTTTTGCCATGCATCAGAAAGTGATACCACGTGGTCAATTTGAACTAGACTACTTGTGCCACTTCCTCGTTTAAACTGTATAATTTTTCCAGTATAAGGATCGTTTAATGTGCCACTACTAACATTACAGTCATTATCAACCACGGTGTTTATTAAATCTCTATTTAATATAATATTCCTAGTATCACAACCATTTTTTATATTCCAACTTTTTCCAAATTGATCTCTTGAATAATTAGTTTTAGGGGCTCTCCCTTTAATTTTAATATTCTTGAGTCCATCTAAAGCAATTTTTGAAACACTAGTAAGTTTTGGTTTTTCAAGTGATGGATTAGTACTGATTTTACTAGAGGTGTTAATGGTGACAACAAATATGAAAAATACTAAAAGTATAAATACTAATACAAACCGTCTTTTTCGATAAATATCAATCATATACCTA
>JBAXKN010000029.1:0-7835 GCA_037135295.1 Candidatus Saccharimonadota bacterium | reverse complement strand
ATTCAAAGAGGAGGATTCACAATGAACACCACCATCAGCAAAGACAAAATCACATATCTTAGCAAAAAAGGCATAAAAGAATTAAGAAAATCGATTATACAACTTGAAAACGATAAACAAAAAGTTTTACAATCTATCCGAGAAATCGACAAAAGCCAGGGTAGAGACGAAAAACTCATTCGAATTGAAAAACTAGCGGATCTTGATGTTATCTCATCCGAACTAGACGATAAAAAGCTAATCTTATCTAACTCAAAATTGATTCCCTCAAAAAGAACCAATCTAAGGGTTGTAATAGGCTCTGTAGTAGACTTAATCGACAAAAGTGGACACCTGTTTCGATACAAAATTGTCGACAGCGTCGAGGCTAATCCAAGCGATGGAAGGATATCAACCCTCAGCCCAATTGGACAGAGTCTATTAGGTAGGAATGTAAGGGATGAGATAGAGTGGGGGAAAGGCTCAAAAACCAATCACCTCTATTTAGTACGTATAACTTAGATAAAGTCACTAAAATACATAAAAAACCATTTACTGAGAGTAGATGGTTTTTTTATGCATTCAAGAACATATACTTATTAGTGTCCAGTTACAGCCGTTATTGTCACTTCTTAGGAAAAAATTAGAAATTCCATCAGATAATGTAACAACTTCAGCCATTCTATCACTGTGTCGTACTAGACAACGTAATCCGGCATCTATAAAATCGTATGTTTTTCCCTGAAATTCCATTCTTTTCGGATAAATTGCAAGATTCTTGCGAAAACCCATTGCAGTTACAACGACCTGTTCATTTATATTTGATTTTTTCATGGTAAGACCTCCATAAATTGATAAACATTAATAAGTCTGGTTATTAACCAGTGAACGAATTTGATAATAGCAATCTAGATAGGAATAAAAAAACGTTCAGTTAATTATTCTTTTTACTGAAGATTACTTTTGTATTTATCGTTTATCAGTGGCTCCAGCAGGGGAGTATGACAACGTTTATGGTGGCTTTTATAAAGCCTGTAGGTGGAAAGGATTTAACCAGTACCCACATGACTATACATAGTATACAATGTCGCATACTGCAGACGTCAATAGTCAATTTATTTTTTTTAAAATTACGGAGTTGTGTAGTAAACTGTTATTCGGATATGATCAATGTATCCAGTATTATGCGTTAAGACACCATTCACAAAAAAGTTGTGGTTATCTTTGACCGTTATATCCCAGACTGAATCAGTAGTATTTTGAATGATTTCTATTTTATCTATTGGGTATTGTTTTAGGTCTATACCTAGCAGTTTATCGCCAACTTTTAATTGGTCTGCTCTGATATAGTTTCCATCAATATAAAATTTGTGATTTTCAGATGATTTAATTAATTTACCATTACTATATATGTAAAAATATCTATTATTATCGGCTGAAATTGGAACGTGAATAACATTTTCTACTTTTCTATTTTCGATATTTTTACTTGTTTCGTTGTATGACAAAACTTCATCACCAGCTTTTAAGTCTTTTATTTTAATGAGGCCATTTGGAGTTGAGACTAGAGAGTTTTCATTAAGACTACCCTGTATTTTTTTCGCGTTTAAAACCACACCAAAATCTGCATCATTTATATCACTAGCAGCCCAACTTTCACCCCATAAGTCAGTCGAGGAGCCGTATGATTTATATTCATCAGGAGAATATGGCCAATTTGTCAATGTGTCTGCTCTGTTCGTTGCTCCAACAGTTCCGTCTGATTTTACTATTTTCACATTAACATCATTTACCATATAGGCCGCAGACCATCCTTTTCTTTCTACTTCGACGACAATCCCATTTATTGTTGCGCCACTTGGAACTGAAAACCCAAAATTAGTCGCTTTTAGATAGTGAGTAGTCCCTGATCCTGATGTTACCCAAATATCGTCACTAACCATTGCGTCACTAGGATTAGTCCAAGCGACAGTTCCGACTGTCGCATCATCAGCCACAGTTCTAGGCGATAATGGACCTTGAGTAGCTGCCGTAGGTGTAGAAACTATTGCATATAACATTGGTGATGAATTATTAGTTATACGATAGTTAGTTGAATTATTGCCGTTGTTTGTAGCGTCTAGAGTATAGGTTGTGTATGGAAGTGTTGATGAATATGTTAGTTTATTACCAGAAGATGGTTTAACGCAGTATCTAGGGTCTAATGGGCCATTTGGACAGTATAGGCCAGTATTCAATCCAGTTTCAGACATAGTTTGAGGATAAGTGCTATTGTCTACTTTATACATTTCTAGCTTTTTAGAAGCATTATTTAGATCTGATTGTTGTGATGCTACTACTGCTTTTTGAGAGACGCTTGTATAAGAAACGATGGTAATGGCTGCAAGTACACCGATAACCACAATGACGACTAGGAGTTCGACTATAGTGAAGGCAGATGATTTAGACTTAGATGTTTGTTTTATGATCATTTGGTTACCAATATACTCTGAATTTTATGTAATCACAAGCGTGAAGGTGGAAAATATATTAAGATAAATTAAATTGCGTCTTCTAGAAGTGCAGTATGTAAACCAGATATAGTCATAGCATCTACAAAAGCTTGCATATCTTGCTTAAATTCTGGACGAAAATGCATTAAAACAATATCACCTGGGCGTAATTTATTGCCAACCTGATACTGCATTGAACCACCATTGGCTTTGGCTATCCAATTAACTATAGTTTTCATTCCACAATCAGCGGCAGCTTGACGCATAGTGTCTGAATAAGCACCACCAGGAGGCCTAAATAAGGTTGGGCGACGACCGTAATTTGCTTGCTCATAGTCGGCCATTCCACATATCTCGGATTTTTGCTGTTCATAATCCATTTCCTTTATCATTTTAGTATTGTGACTTAGTGTGTGATTCTCAATGTATGAGCCTTGAATAACTAATTGCTTAAAAAAATCAGGATTACTAGCAATTGATGCTTTAGTTAAAAATAGCGAGGCTTTGATATTATTCTGTTTCATAATATCAATAACCGACTGATCCTTATAAGCACCATCATCAATACCCAAGAAACGATATTTTGATCAGTTTTGATGGTAGTGATAACTTGTGACATACCGGTTTAAATCGATGGCAATGTATAATCTGGCTCTATAACATTTTGTACAACTGGCAGCTTTTCTTTAGATGATACTGGTTTTGATTTGTGACTCTGTTTTACGTTACTATTATGGCTTTCGATTACTTTGCCACTATTTAATTTTGTTGGGAAAGCTAGCCATGAACCAATTAAAATAATTCCAACAAATAAAACGCAACTTATTACTATAAAAAAGTGTTCGAAATACTTATGCTTAACTATATCTTTCATACAACTTCAGAATACTATTTTTTGTCATAAATAAAAATATACTTTATGGAGTTGTGTAATAAACAGTGATACGGATATGATCAATAAAAGGTATAGGGCTGCTATTTGTTTGATTATGTGTCAATAAATTATTCACAAAGAAATTATGATTATCTTTAACAGTTATATCCCAGACTAGGTCAGTTTTGTTTTGAATTATTTCTATTTTATCTATTGGATATTGTTTTAGGTCTACACCTGTTAGTTTATTACCTACCTTTAATTGGTCGGCTCTGACGTATGTTCCGTTTATGTAAAATTTATGGTTTTCAGATGATTTAATTAATTGACCATTACTGTATATATAGAAATATCTATTGTTATCGACTGAGATAGGGGCATTTGTAACGTTTTCAACTTTTTTTGGTTCAATGGTTTTACTATTTTCGTTATATGATAAGACTTCGTCACCAACTTTTAGATCTTTGATTTTTTTGTAGCCATATGGAGTTGATATTTGGGAGTTTTCATGGAGACTTAAAAAAATATTTCCCCCAAAAGGGACATTGGCACTTATAACCATCCCAAAATCTACATCGTTTATGTCGCTGGCGGTCCAATTTTCACCCCATAAATCAGTCGAGGAGCCGTATGATTTGTAAGTATCACTATATGGCCAACCTGAAACATAGTCAGCTTTTTCTAATGTTCCAACTGAACCATTTGATTTTACTATTTTTACAGAATTATCAGATATTGCGCCATAAGTATCATATTTTTCAACTTCAACTAATATTCCATTTATAGTTGATCCAATTGGAATAGAAAAACCAAAATTTGTAGCTTTTAGATAATGAGTTGATGTTGAATCGCTAGATGATTCTTGAACTAAGGCGTACACATCATCACTAATCATTGCATTATTAGGACTATCCCAAGGTACATACCCGACGCTCGCATCATCAACGACAGTCCCAGGCGATAATGGTCCTTGAGTAGCTGGTGTAGGAGTGGACGTTACAACTATCGGTGCTGTTCCATTTGTAATACGCCAGGTGATTGTTTTAACTGAATCTTTGACATCTAGACTATAGGTTTGAGGATTTGAACCATCAGCAGGATTATATGTTAATTCATTATTGCTAGTTGATTTAAGACATACTTGTTCAGTATTAGGAGGACAATTATTACCAGTTGGATAATGACCATTATCTACTTTAAACATTTCTAATTGTTTTGAGGCACCGTTTAGGTCTGATTGTAGTGTGGCTTCTATAGCTTTTTTACTTATACCTGTGTAAGCAACAACAGTGACAGCTGCTAGTACACCTATTACTACTATGACAACAAGTAATTCTACTATAGTGAATGCAGAATACTTAGATGTTTCTTTGTTTGTCATTTGGTTACCAATATACTCTGAATTTTATGTAATCACAAGCGTGAAGGTGGAAAATATATTAAGATAAATTAAATTGCGTCTTCTAGAAGTGCAGTATGTAAACCAGATATAGTCATAGCATCTACAAAAGCTTGCATATCTTGCTTAAATTCTGGACGAAAATGCATTAAAACAATATCACCTGGGCGTAATTTATTGCCAACCTGATACTGCATTGAACCACCATTGGCTTTGGCTATCCAATTAACTATAGTTTTCATTCCACAATCAGCGGCAGCTTGACGCATAGTGTCTGAATAAGCACCACCAGGAGGCCTAAATAAGGTTGGGCGACGACCGTAATTTGCTTGCTCATAGTCGGCCATTCCACATATCTCGGATTTTTGCTGTTCATAATCCATTTCCTTTATCATTTTAGTATTGTGACTTAGTGTGTGATTCTCAATGTATGAGCCTTGAATAACTAATTGCTTAAAAAAATCAGGATTACTAGCAATTGATGCTTTAGTTAAAAATAGCGAGGCTTTGATATTATTCTGTTTCATAATATCAATAACCGACTGATCCTTATAAGCACCATCATCAATACCCAAGAAAACAACGTTCTGATCTGTATCGACTGTGTTAATTACTTGTGACATACCATTTTGAACAGACGGAAGGGAATAGTCAGGTTTTATATTAGGTTGAACAATTGGTGTACTTTTTTTAATTGCTTTGAATTTAGGTTTACCTTTCTGCTTACCGATAGATTTGCGTCTCTCAACCACAACACCTTTATCTAATCTTGTAGGAAAAATTAGCCAAGAACTAAATATCATAGCGACTATAAATAAAGCACAACTCAATAATATTAAGTTGTGCTTATATGTTCCATGTTTTACCATTTTCTTCATACAAACTCAGCATACTATTAATGTAAAATAAATGGTAGTTCGTAATGCATGAAGTCTATTATTCGTGACTGAACTGGCTGTTATAAAGTTCGCAGTAATAACCATTTTTATTTATAAGTTCATCGTGCGTACCTTGTTCAATTATATTGCCATCCTTCATAACTAATATCAAATCGGCATTTCGAATTGTCGATAGGCGATGAGCAATGACAAAACTAGTTCGTCCGTGGCTAAGTTTGTCCATAGCCAACTGGATTAATAATTCAGTACGGGTATCAACCGAGCTAGTCGCTTCGTCTAGAATCAACATTGGTGCATCGGCAAGTATTGCTCTTGCGATTGTTAATAACTGTTTTTCACCTGCCGATATACTATCGGCACTTTCACTAATAATCGTATTATAGCCATCAGGAAGGGTATTAATCAGGTGATCAACATGTGCAGCCTTGGCAGCGGCAACTATCTGCTTTTGGGTAGCATCAGGTCTGCCGTAGGCAATATTTTCGGCAATCGTGCCTTGAAATAGCCAAGTATCTTGTAGCACCATACCGAACAGTTTTCGTACGTCATGTCGGTTCATTTTTGATATATTAATTCCATCAATATCAATTGAGCCGCTGTTAACTTCGTAAAACCTCATTAACAAATTTACAATTGTAGTTTTTCCAGCCCCAGTTGGACCAACAATTGCAACGTTTTGTTTTGGTTTAATGGTGGTCGTAAAGTTTTTAATAATCGGTTCGTTCTTTTCATAACCAAAACATACGTTATTAAAAGATACTTCACCTTTTACAGATACATGTTTTGTAGATTTACTGATTTTTTCAGTGGTTTCTTCTTTTTCTGATAGAAAATCAAATACTCGCTCGGCGGCTGCGGCCGTTGCTTGTAGGACATTGGCGATATTAGCAGTTTGCGAGATTGGTTGCGTGAATTGATTCATGTATTGAATAAAGGCTTGAATATCACCTATACTGATACGACCATTTATTGCCAACCAACCGCCAACAACTGCCACTCCAACGTAACCTAGGTTACTTATAAATTGCATTATTGGCATCATTAAACCTGATAAGAATTGTGACTTCCAGCCACTTTTGTATAATTTGCTGTTGATATCGTTGAATTTATCAATTGCACGCTGTTCGCCATTATATGTTTTTACGATTGCGTGATTGCTGAACATTTCATCGATATGGCCATCAATTTCACCGAGCGCTGATTGCTGGGAAACATAATATTTTTGTGATGTTTTTATGATTAATGTTATTAGTGCCATACTGACGGGCAAAACTAATATTGCGACTAATGTCATCTGCCAACTAATGGAAATCATCATAACTAAAATTCCAATTATTGTGATGATAGATGTGACAATTTGGGTCATACTTTGATTCAAGTTTTGGCTAATTGTTTCTACGTCATTTGTTACTCGGCTAACGATATCCCCATTTTCATGACTATCAAAATAGCGAAGAGGTAAGCGTTCTATTTTTTCGGATATTTGTCTACGGAAGGTAAATGTGACTTTTTGGGAAATGGTTGTCATCACCCAACTTGCGACATAGCTAAACAACGCGCTTAATATATATAGTCCTACCAACCAATACCCGATAACAGCAATGTTAGTAAAGTTAATCCCACGACCACTCATTAATCCTTTGATTATCTCGTCAGTCATACCACCCAGTACTTTTGGACTGGCGATTGCAAATACAGTACTAATAACTGCACAGATTAAAACTAGTATTAGGTAAAGCCAATACGGACGCAGATAGCTAATTATCTTTACCATTGTTTTTTTGAAATTTTTAGATTTTTCATGTGATCCACCACCACCCATTCCTGGTGGGCCACCTCTGAATGCAACTGCTTGGGGTTTCTTTTCCATGATTATTTACCCCCCTCTATCTCACTAGTTGACAACTGCGACTCGGCAATCTCACGATAAACTGATGATGATTTAAGTAATTCACCATGGGTACCTTGACCAACAATCTTACCTTCATCAAGAACAATAATTTTGTCGGCGTTCATAATCGTACTAATACGTTGCGCGACTATTATAAGTGTCGCATTTGATATTTCATTTTTTAAGGCCTTGCGTAGGGCAGAGTCGGTTTTATAATCCAATGCCGAAAAACTATCATCAAACAGATATATTTGCGGGTTTTTAGCAAGCGCTCTGGCAATCGAAAGACGTTGTTTTTGAC
>JBAXKN010000028.1:0-7871 GCA_037135295.1 Candidatus Saccharimonadota bacterium | reverse complement strand
CCTATAAGTAAATCATCTTGATTTTTAATTAAAATGTCAATACCCCTAGCGGTATCGATTGCTAAATGTTGGCCGTCTGAATCCATTGTGGCAGCGATATCGAAATCATTTTGTTGTGCGTAGAGAAGACCAGTTGCCGTTGAATTACCAGCGCCGCTATTTAATATGTGGCTGATAACGATTGCACCAGCTTTTTTGGCTACTATTTCTGTATCATCTGTTGACGCATCATTTATTACGACTATTTTGAAATCGTAACTACTAGATTTAAATTTTTCAAAAGCGTCCTTAATGACATTTTTTATGACCCTTGCTTCATTATAAGCAGGCATTATTATGCAAACCTTCAATGTTTTACTATTTTCAATCACCGTAATATTTTATCAGTTATTGCTGTTAAAGAACACTTAAATTAATTACTAATAGGTATTTTATAGGTATGGCTAAATCGCGATTATTTATAGTTTGATTTGAATGATATAATAACGTAATGATTACAGTTATTATAGCTGGCGGATCAGGCACACGCCTGTGGCCATTATCAACCTCAGAATACCCAAAACATCTATTAAAACTAACTGGTAAGCGCACGATGGTTCAGACTGCCTACGATAGGGCTTCAAAGTTGGGCGGTAGTATATATGTTGTCACTGAATCAAGTCATTCAGATAGCGTTCGCGAACAATTACCTGAACTTCAAAAAGATTCATTTTTAATTGAGCCAGGTAGGCGCGGTACGGCACATTGCATAGTTTTTGCTCTTGATTACATAGCGCGAAAACATGATCATGATGAACCAATTGCTTTTATTCACTCTGATCACCATGTTAGAGATATCGGCGGTTTTAAACGATCATTTGCAATTGCTGCAAAAACATCGCAAGCAAACAGCCAAATAACACTGATTGGAATTGAACCAACTTTTCCTTCGACTGGTTTTGGCTATATTGAACGTGATGGAGTAATCAATGCCAATACAGGTGTGTTTGATGTTGAATCATTCAAAGAAAAACCAGATTACGATACTGCCAAAGAGTATCTAGAATCAGGTAGATATCTATGGAACTGTGGTTATTTTGTGGGATCGGTCAATACATTCTTAGGTGAAATGAGGTTAAGTGCCCCCGAATTATTGAAAGATTTCGAAAAGCTAGCTTCTATATCAAAAATTGGAAGTAGTGAATACCACGAAGCCTACCTATCACTAGATAATCAAGTTATCGACATCGCATTAATTGAAAAAGCCAAAAGCTTGGCTGTAGTTGCCGCAAGTTTTGACTGGATGGATGTTGGTTCATTCAAAGACCTACATGATGTTGTCCCTAGGGATGAAATGGGAAACTATTTCAGTGGTGAGAGTATTCATCCCATTGATGTTTCAAATGTATATATTAGAAACGAAGAGGAAAAACCAGTTGTTGTTATTGGTCTTGATAATATAGTCGTAGTAAATACACCTGATGGAATATTAGTTTCCAGAAAAGATATTAGCCATCGTACTGGTGAAGTGGCAAAAAAACTGCAAAGTTAGCTTTTGGAATATGGAAGGTGGCAGGTGGCAGTGCTAATAGCCAAAAGCCAAATTTTAAGCGCTAGCTTGTAGATAGTAGATGGAATATGTCTATTGAAAGGTGGTAGAAACGTAAGCTTAACGATTGAATTATAAGTGTTAATGTAGTATAATACCTGTATGGAAAAGCAATTCATTACTCAATCAAATCGTTCGATAGCGACACAAGCTGCTATTGGTTCTGTTCGTGCCGAAGGTTTGAATCCATCGATGAAAACTATTGGTTATCTTAAAGACTATTCTGATGGTCGTATAACGTCAAATCAGTTATATAAACTATCTCTAATAGAAGCAAAATCAATTTTAACGCAATCTTTAAACTAGTAAATGGTCTACGAATTAGACGATGATCCATATATTGATTTAAAAAATGGTGTACTATTCAACCTATTCAACGCTAAAGATAAAAAAACTCTAGATCAAATTGAGGCTGAGTTAACAGTTACGGCTATAACGACAATTATAGAAGATCCAATAGTCGGTAAATTTGACCTGAAACATTTGATGGCTGTTCATAAAAGGTTATTTTCCGATATATATTCTTGGGCTGGAAAGTTACGAACGGTCGAAATTTCTAAGGGAAATACCAAATTTGCTTCTGTGGAATATTTAGAACAAGCCGCAAATAATGTATTTTATGAACTAAAATCAGAAAAATATTTAGATGATCTCGGTGATGAAGAATATGCTGTACGCTTTGCTCATTATTATTCTGAGGT
Organism: Candidatus Saccharimonadota bacterium; assembly: GCA_037135295.1. GTDB lineage: Bacteria > Patescibacteriota > Saccharimonadia > Saccharimonadales > Saccharimonadaceae > UBA1547. The sequence goes on along the minus strand of JBAXKN010000028.1, from coordinate 5,582 downwards.
TAACATACTCCATCCATTTCGAGAAGGAAATGGTCGTGCAGAAAGGGCATTTTTTACGCTATTAGCGCAACGTTCTGGACGTTATGTTTTATGGAATATGATGGATCCCGACAAAGCGTTAATAGCTTGCGTCGAAGCCTATAATAATGACGAAAAAAATCTGGTGGTATTATTGAAACCACTCCTATTAAAAAATGAGAGTAAAAAGCTGTAATGTGTGGAATAGTCGGATGTATCGGTAATAAAGAGGCACCACCATATTTAATTGGTGGTTTGCGTCGTTTAGAATACCGAGGATATGATTCGGCTGGGATTGTTACAATCGGTAAATCTGGTGCAACGTTAGCACGTGCCAAAGGAAAAGTAGCAGAATTAGAATCACTGACTGAACAGAATCCATCCAAAGATACAATCGGCATTGGTCACACTAGGTGGGCAACTCATGGTGAGCCGTCCGAGACTAATGCTCATCCGCATAGGGCCGGCGATATTTACCTGGTGCATAACGGAATTATTGAAAATTACAAAGAATTAAAATCTACTCTAAAAAATCACAAATTTGTAACACAAACTGATACCGAGGTTTTGGCAGCGCTAATTGATTCACTATATGGCAAAAATACGACGTTAGTTGATGCAGTTACACAGGCTTTGAAATTAGTTGTAGGGACATATGGCATTGCAGTAGTCTCTGTGCGAAATATGGATGAGATTGTAGTTGCTAGGTCTGGCAGCCCGTTGATTATAGGTGTTGGGGAAGACGAAACATATATAGCTAGTGATGCCTCAGCGTTAATAGGCTATACGAATAAGGCAATTTACCTGAATGATGGTGAAATGGCAGTTTGTAGCCGTAGTGGCGTAGAGCTTCGTGACCTATCCGCCCAGCCAATTTCGGCCCAAGTCGAAACTATCGAAATCGATATGCAGGCTATTCAAAAACAAGGCTATGATCATTTTTTGTTAAAAGAAATATGCGAACAACCACAGACTTTAAGTTCAACACTTAGCGGAAGAATAAATGTCAAAGAAAAATCAGTCAATCTGGGTGGTTTAAATCTAACACCAAAAGATTTACGAGAAATTGAACACATTACAATTATTGGCTGTGGTACGGCATATTATGCTGGTTTACTCGGCTCGTATTATCTAGAGCAATTAGTTGATGGCTTGACGATTGATGTGGTGGCAGCGTCTGAGCTACGCTATCGTTCATTCCACCTACCTAAAAATACTGTTGCGCTTGTTATATCTCAATCTGGTGAAACGGCCGATACACTTGCCTGCCTGCGCGAAATTAAGCGACGTGGTGTCAAAACTTTAGGAATAATTAATGCTGTTGGATCAACCATTGCTCGCGAAGTAGATGGTGGTGTCTATGTTCATGCTGGCCCAGAGATATCTGTAGCCTCTACTAAGGCATTTACATCACAAGTGGCTGCAATTACTATGTTTGGAATTCAAGTTGCTCAGGCGAAAGGTGCTGGCGTTCAAGTTACTTCAAAGTATATCGAAGAATTGGCAAAATTACCGGAAGAAATTGAAAAAATAGTAAAAAATGATAAAGAAAAGATTGCTAAGATTGCTAAAAAATATATACACTACGAGCACGCTTTATTTTTTGGACGTGATACATTATTCCCAGTTGCGATGGAGGGTGCATTAAAGTTAAAAGAAATATCATACATTCAAGCAGAAGGTTATGCCGCTGGCGAATTGAAACACGGTCCAATTGCATTGGTTGATGATTCTTTCTTTGAAGTAGCACTACTAATTGATAATTGGCTATTTGATAAAAGCCTTAGTACATTAGAAGAAGTTAACGCCAGGGGCGGACATATTATCGTTATAACCAACAGTAAAAAAGAAATTGAAGCCGAAGAGGTGATTCGTATTGATACTGAATTGGATATAATGGCACCTATTTTAATCAATGTAGTACAACAACTGTTTGCATACTATGTAGCAGTAGCGCGTGGCAATGATGTTGATCAACCAAGAAATCTAGCCAAGAGTGTTACGGTTGAGTAAATTATCCAACGAATACATAAGATATAAATAAATAATATAATATCATTTGAATTACAAAACCAGACACGCAAATTAATGATAAAATGATTTTTCTATAGTCACCTTTTATTATCAATAGCAACGCGATATAAATAGTTAGACATGGCAGAACGTAGCGATGGACTGATACTAGGTTGCCGTTTAGACTGAACATCACGACAGATACTAATCCAATAATTCCTAAAGGCTTATATTTATCATTATTTTTTGTTAATAAATATATTGAACTGAATATTAATGTAAATATCGCAATAACAGGTAATAGGTGGTTAAAGACTATGTCGTTATCAATAACACGTTGACCGATAAGTGAAAGAAAAACTTGGTATGTTATTTTTATTATTGTTTTTATTATGTTGATGTCAAATAACTGATATGACCAGTCATTTGTGGCTTGGTATGCGTGAAACATAGCAAAAAAATCACCTCTAGTTTTTAGTAGGTACAAACCATATGCGATAAATCCAATTGGAGCTAATAGAAAATATAGTAATTTCTTATTAAAAATACTTTTGATATTCCATTTGTAGGATCTCATAAACTCTAAGCCGCACAATCCAATTACAAGTAAAGATGGCAAACGTGAACAGGAAAGGATTGACAATAATATACCCATATACAACCACTTATGACGAAATGCAAATATATATGCCCAAAATCCTAAAGCCATAAAAAGTGCTTCGCTATAAAACACATGCAAAAAAAAGGCTGTTGGGGCAGATAATAATACCGCAACCAGCCAAAATTTGTTTTTTGTACTTAATAATTTTTTTGAAATAACTATTAGGGCCGCGATAATAAACCAAACTGAAATAGTGTTTACGATCTGCCCAGCAGTCAGAACATCTATAGTGTTGAAACTGATGAAACGTACAATGCTAACCGATATTGGAAAAAGTGGATAGAATGCCGCAGAAGCAACGTTAGTAACGTAACTATCTTTGATAACGGTCATATACCACCCAGAATCCCATCTGGCTGTGTGTGAAAGTAAACCGGCAGATCCATTAATCGAGATATCCATGATGAAACCGATAAATACCATTGAGGTTTTCCAAATGGCTGTGATTATAAAAGCGGCACCGAAGTCAGTTTTAAATAATTTTTTTGTTGATTTTATGATTTTTTGAATATTTATATGATTCATCATAAGATGATAATTCAGTTTGTATTATCGTTAACAATTTTACGGATTTTTGTTATAAATAAACTCTTATCGAATCGCTTGGCTTTACGGCGAAGTGTACCTGGAAGAAAATCAATTTTTTCGGCTCGTTTTATAGCATCAACTACTGATTCTACGGTTTGTTTATCAAATAATACGCCGCTTTCGCCGTCTTGAACTATATCCAATGCCCCGCCTTTTCCGTATGCAATAACTGGTGCGCCGGCTGCTAGGGCTTCAACCTGAACTATACCGAAATCTTCTTCGGCAGGGAATATATAACCTTTGGCACTGTTAAGTGCCTTGGTAACTGCGTCATCTGACGCATCACCAAACCTATCTGTGTAAAATTCAATCGTTGGACCAGCCATTTCAACAATGTTCTGGTGTTGGCTACCACTTCCATAAACTTTTAGTTTGATTCCGAGTTTGGTTGCGGCGGCAACTGCTAGGTCAATTCGTTTGTAGGGTACTTGACGTCCTAATGCTACATAATAGTTTTCACGTTTTCTAGCAGGTTCAAACCTGTCGACATCGACAGTTGGATGAATGACAGTGGAAGACCGTTTATAATATTTCTTGATTCTTTTTTGAACTTCGGTGCTGTTAGCTATAAAAACGTCTACTTTTTGGGCTGCGTCATAGTCAGTTTTTTTAAGCGAAGGAACCATTAATGGCATTACTAGTCTTACTAACCAATTTAATTTACCAAAACCTGGGTCTTTTCGATATTCATCATAATGAGACCAATAATAACGAATAGGTGTATTGCAGTAACAGATGTGAATCTGATCAGGTCTAGTTTTTCGAACTTGTTTTGATTCGGCGCTACAATTACTTAGGATTATGTCGAATTCTGATAAATCCAGCTTTCGAAATGCATTGACTCGAAGCATTGGAAAAAACTTATGAAGTTTACGAATTGGTTTTGGTAGATTTTGTAGGTAAGTTGTCCGAACATCAAGATTTTTAAAAGCTGGCATATTTTCTAGTGTGTAAGTGGAAGTATAGATTGGTGCATCTGGAAAAGCTTCGTGCATAGCCAAAACTACATTTTCAGCACCACCCATATTTGTTAGCCAGTCGTGGACAATGACAATTTTTGGTGATGCCACTATTTTGCGCCTTTCTTGCGCAAAACCACTGCTACGGTTTTGAAAAGAATTTTAATATCTAGCCAGAATGTCCAGTTTTGAGCATAAAAAAGTTCTAGTTCGATACGTTCATCAAATGTAAGTTCACTACGTCCAGATACTTGCCACATCCCAGTTACACCTGATTTAACACTGTGGAGTAATGCCGTACGTCCGTGAGCCATTTTTATTTCTTGTGGAAGAATTGGCCTCGGGCCGACAAGACTTAGATCACCCTTTACGACATTGAAAATTTGAGGTAATTCGTCGAGCGATAAGTCACGTAGGAATTTTCCAAACTTGGTAATACGTGGGTCGTTATTCACCTTGCGGTTTTTATTGTATTCAGCGACTAGGTCATCACGACCCATTTCGCGAAACTCATCGGCGGCATCACGACTACCATATTTCGCGTTCATACTGCGGAACTTAATTAATCTAATTGGTTTAGAGAATTGACTTAATCTGTCGCTTACATAAAAAGCTGGACCTGGGTCTACCAATTTTTTGATCAAGAATATTAAAAGAAAAACTGGCGATAATACTGTAATCAACATAATACTGACAATAAAATCAAAAATTCTTTTTGCAATCGCACCCCAACCGACAAGTGGTGTTTGATAAACGGAAATCATAGGGTAACCAAGGAAAACATCAACCGTGTTTTTACCTGAATAAAACTCAGCTTCACCAGGAATGAAACTATAACTGATGTGATGTGACTGAGCTGTACTGAGTATTTTTTGGTTGCGTTCGGCAGAATCATATAAGTCGGTTTGAATAATCATAGATATTCGATTGGTTTTTATATCGCGAAGTGCTGATTCTAACAAAGAATAATGTGCGACATCAAGTTCACTGGGTACTATTTTTTTTGGACCAGCGATGGCGACGACTTTATAACCACTCCTTATCGTATCAGCTAGACTTCTGGCAATATCTCTGGTGGCGTCTGATGTTCCAATTAGTAGAACTCGACTGACACCTTTGCCGTATCTAAACATCATACTTCGTATAGCTCGCAATATCTCTCGTTCAATGACTATTAACGTAAATGATCCTAGTAGTCCATAAACCGCAACCAACCTGGCTGGAAGAATATTAAATCCACTAACATATTGCCAGCCAATCACTATTAAAATTCCAATAAATGATCCAACTGCTATTTTTGACCATTCAATTAGCCTGCGATTATAGGTGTTTGCGTGATAAAG
>JBAXKN010000027.1:0-8655 GCA_037135295.1 Candidatus Saccharimonadota bacterium | reverse complement strand
ATTATGCTCTTATTTCATTGATTGGTATCGGAAACGATTCAATATATTTAACTATCATATCTGTAGGTATTTAGATAAACATTCATAATTTTTTAGCTTTATCTATCAAATCCTTCAGATCCTATTGTGAATCATCAATATGGATAATGGCATAGATCTATGTTTATCTAGTTAAACCTTCTCTTCATCACATAAACCATCGTCGATTAAGTTAAGATTTTTGCAGTTAACCATAGTTTTCACTAGCAGTTAATGATTTTGATATATACTATTAACATATGCAGACTATACAAAAACCTATAAATGATTACGTTTCAGAAGCATTCGTCCAAGAGCTTATAAGAGATGAACCAAATGTAAAAAAATATATTATCGACAATTTAGGTTACAACTATGATGGAACTGAAAGATTTGTTCGTGAAGTAAAGTATATAAATGGTATAACAGTCGACTATAAAATAGTTAAAGATAATGAGGTAATTGCACTTCTTGAATGTAAAAGCGGTGGTATAAATGTTACTGATTATGTTCGTGGTATAGGTCAGCTACTTCAATACGAATATTTCAGAGAAGAAAATATCACTCAAAATGATGAAATATATTCAGATGATTTTAAAACAGTGTATTTCTATCCATCAGATGTTATTAAGAATAATAGTTTTAATATCTCAACTTTTAAATATCCTGAAACCACTCAACTTCTTGAAGTAAATATTGAAAATTTTGTTGTTAGATCAGTTGATGATAAGGAACTAGAAAGAATACATGAGGTATGGATAGATAAATCAGCAGTATCTCAGTACTATTTTAGGGATAATAGACTATTTGAATTGTATGGGTTATTGCAGTATCTTAAAAATGCTAAGAATAAAGGCGTTGACTATATTAATCGATCGGCCTTAGAGTTGAATGTTCTCAGAAAGTTTGAAACACCGAATAATCATAACTGGCGCAATGCTTTTATCACACTATCGAGCCTAGGTTTTATTTCTTCAAATAATTTACCGAATCTAGCTGGTGAATTGATGGCTTCAAAATCTTACACAAAATTCTGTCTTGAAATATTTAAAGCGTACATAAGACCATATGCTTCAACTATTATGGTCGCTATGAAAAACAATCCAAATATATCACTCATGGATTTAGCTTCAAATATTAATGCTATGTTTGGAGGAAAACCTGTCCTATTTATAACTGATTCTTCAACAAGATACTTATCAAGCTGGCTAAATATATTCAGAGACGATTTTGGTTTTATTGATTTTACAGCAAGAAGTAGCGATAGAACTATAGTTTACGATCCGTTTAATCTATCAGATGAAGATTTTGAAGAAAATATTATAAGTTATAATAAAGCCTCAGACTATCTGAAAAGAATTAATTACATAATTGACGAAATGGAAATAACATAATGAAAAAAAAATATACAATTGCAGAAACATTTGTTGGCGCAGGTGGTTCTCATGTTGGATTCAAACAAGCAGGTTTCACGGCAATCTATGTAAACGATTTTGACGATAATTTTCTTGAAACTCTAGTGACTAATAACCCAGAGTTAAAAAGTGGTACGTTTATAGATAATCGAAGTATATTGGATGTAGACGGTAGCTCAATTCTGGAAAGAACTAAAATAGCACCTGGTGATCTTGATGTAATGTTTGGAGGTGTTGTATGTAAAGGATTTAGTTTAGCTGGTGATAGATCACCAAATGATGAGCGTAGTTATTTTTATCATAAGCAGCTAGAGCTAGTAGATGCTCTGAAGCCGAAAATTAGTATTATTGAAAATGTTCCAGGTATTCTGAATGCAAAGGTTCTATCAGGTGTTGCTCCAGATAATATAAAAAATGAAGTTACAGAGTTATGGAAAAAATTAGCAGACTATAAAGGTCAGAAAGCTGATTTAAGAAAAAAGGATAAAATTACAAAAGAGTTTGAAGATAATGGTCAAAAATTAAAGGATGCTAGAAGAAAGATGCTTCTTGATATTGAAGAGGCCGGCTATCTCGTTCCAGTGCTAAAAGACATCCATAAAATATATGAAGATATGGGATACAAAGTTCAACATAAAGTTCTCAACGCTGCATGGTATGGGTCTGCTACAAAAAGAGAACGTATTGTCATAGTTGCAACTAGAAAAGATCTAGCTGGCAATTTTAGCTATCCCTCACCAACTCATTATTCAAAAATGATAAAAACCAAAGTTAAGTTTGAGCCTATAACACCAATAAACCATAGTGTTAAAAAAGCAGTTACGGTCGGTGATGCACTTAAAACTATCGATTATGGAAATAAAAATGATTTTGATAACCTACCTATGAATCATAGTGAGAAAACTGTACGAAGGTTTAAATATATACCTCAGGGTGATAGTATTACTAAACATCTTGATGAACTTCCTAAAGATTTAGTTATAAGCAGCTTTTATTCTAGAGGTAACACTATGCGCCTTGCGAATAATAGCCCAAGCCCCACTCTGGTTCCGGGACATAGTAATTTTCCAGTTCATCCCACTGAACATAGAAGTATTACTGTCAGAGAGGCAGCCACAATAACTGGATTTCCAAACGATTATATATTTGTTGGTTCTCATACAAAGAGGTGTGAACAAGTTGGCAATGCGGTTCCACCACCTCTTGCAAGGGCAATAGCTGAAAGCTGTATAGAGTTTTTAGACAAGTTATCTTAAAATCATAAACTCATTCAGTTTCAATTAACTCATTTATCGATAATAGAAATTTTTTAATTATATTAATATTTAACATTTTTGAGTTATGATAAATACATAAATTCGGATACTGAACTATACGGCAAAATAAAAAAACGCCCAAATGGACGTTTTCTCATTTTGGCGGAGAGAACAGGATTCGAACCTGCGGTACGTTTGCACGCACACACGCTTTCCAAGCGTGCGCCTTCAACCACTCGGCCATCTCTCCTTACGCATTAATTATAACAGTTGTTATTTTCACACAATAATATAGTTGCGGATATTTAAAGATACAACCATAATATATGGTAATGGCCATCACCACAAAAAAACCGGTCATACATCTGCGAGACCTTCAAAAGAGGTTTGGGATTGGCGATGCGGAAATATTTGCACTTGATGGAATTAATCTGACAATTAAAAAAGGTGAATTCGTTTCTATTATGGGCCCTAGTGGTTGTGGCAAAACTACGCTGCTTAATATTATCGGGTTACTAGATCGATCATTTGTTGGCGAATATGAAATAAATGGTAAATCAGTTGATTCAATATCTGAACGTCGACAAGCACGGATACGTAGTAAACAAATTGGTTTTGTTTTTCAAAACTTTAACCTAGTTCAACGATTAAATGTTATTGAAAATGTTGCCTTACCACTGGTGTACAAGGGAATTTCACACACTAAACGACTGATTATCGCCAGCGATATCTTAAAGACATTTCACCTAAATGAACGTGAATATTATATGCCCTATCAACTATCTGGTGGACAAGTTCAACGCGTTGCGATTGCAAGAGCGTTAGTTAATGAACCGTCGATAATTCTAGCCGATGAACCAACTGGCAATCTGGATTCACGAGCCAGTCATATTATTATGGAGGAATTATCTGAACTTCATAAACGAGGCAATACAATCATAATGGTGACACATAACCCAAGGCTAACAACATATTCCAGTCGTGTCATTACAATGCTAGATGGAAAAATCGATGCAGATACAAAACCCGAGGACGTAAAACAAGAACCGAAAATCAAGCATCCTAAAAAAGTCATCAAGCGAAAAAAATCTGTTTACAGACAAAAAAGGAAGAAAAGATAAATGCGACTGTTATTCATAAACCATATTCAAAACGCCCGCCAGTCACTGCAAAGTAGCCGGACTAGAAGTTTATTGACAATGTTGGGCGTAACAATTGGTATTGCTAGTGTGACTGCAATTCTGGCACTTAGCGGTGGTACAAATAAAATTATTAGCGAACAAATTGATTCACTTGGTGGAAATATAATAATTGTTCGGCCTGGGACGGCAAAAAAAATGTCGCCAGATATTACACACTCACAACTGACAAGTGAATATATAACTAGTACACTGACCGAAGCTGACGTTGCGTTGCTGGAAACAACCGAACATATCCAATCTGTAGCGCCGTTGATGACAATGACAGGCACAATAAAGGCTGATTCAACTGCTCCGTCTGATTCACAAATAGTTGTAACGACTCCAAAACTTGCTGAAATATCTGATTTAAAAATACGAGACGGACAATTTATCGAAGAAGGACTAGACCAAAACACGGTAGTTGTTGGTACGCAGTTATCGATAAACGTATTTGGTACAGAATCATCGATTGGCAGTACACTAACCTTGCGAGGTCAACCGTTTGTAGTTGTTGGCGTCCTAAAACGAACCAATAAACCAATAAATTATAATTCAATTGATTTTGATAATGCCGCGATAATTAATTTTGAAGCCGGTAAAAAATTAAATAGCAATATCGCCCAAATTCAACAAATTAATATTAGGGCTGATTCGATAAATAATCTTGATAGTGCGATTGCCGACACAAATAAAACACTTAAACAAAGTCACGATGGTGAAAATGACTTTTCAGTGCTGGTTGGTGACCAAATTTCTAAACCAACAAGTCAATTATTCTTTACAATTGCCGGTGTTATGACGGCAATCGCTACAATATCACTGGTGGTTGGAGGAATTGGCATTATGAACATAATGTTAGTCACAGTCGCAGAGCGAACACGTGAAATTGGCATCAGAAAAGCCCTGGGTGCAAGTAGTTCAGATATTTCATGGCAATTCCTGATTGAGTCCCTCGCCATTAGTATTGTTGGTGGTACGTTTGGCTACGTCGCGGGTTACGTTGTGGCGTTTAGTATTAGTGACCTTTTGACATTCGATCCAGTTATAAACTGGCAAATTGCCTTAATCGCGTTTGCAATATCAGTAGTTATGGGTATGATATTTGGATTTTACCCAGCAATTCGGGCGGCCCGAAAAGACCCGATTGAATCACTGAATAGACATAACTAGCCTACGGCTAATTCTTGTTTCAAGCTCTCGATTAATTCAACTGGCGTTGGGTTAACGCCATTTAAAATCGCAACATAGACACTGACGTAATCTGCCAAAATACTGCCCCATAATAATTGTTCAATGATTGATTCACCAGCCAAATTAATAACTGTTGATTTTGGCCTTTTACCACTTAAAAGTCGATCAGATACTTCAAAACGTTTTAATATTCGTGGATGTTCGAAACTACTGAAAATATCAAAAACTGCGAATGGTTTTTCAACAGGATGTGACGTCCAACCTATAAATTCATTGTGATTAAATTCAGGAAATTCATTCCAAAAAGCAACGTTTTTTGCATTTTCATTCCAGCTGATTTTCCATTTATAGGCAACCGGTGCCGTCAATGTACCGCCATAAAATACTGCTGTTTTTCCAACTGCCTGAAGTGCAAGTTTTTTGGCGTAATTAACGTCAGTCGCAACTGAACTTGCCCATTTTTCGCTTTCAGACTTCAACCAGTCTGACACAGCGGCAATTTGATCAATTTTTTCATTCGATACAATATCAAAATTGACAAGTAATGTTACTAGAGCGCAAAGATTATAAATAACTGCCATTCTTGGCTGAATTCCACCAGGAATTGGCGCATAGGTAATTTGTTTTTCGTTGGCGATATCAATTAATTTTCCAGTCGATGCAATAATCGCAATTTGAGCGCCTTTAGTTTCGGCTTGTTGCAGACAATTCAGAGTTTCTTCGGTGTTTCCTGAATAGCTACTGGCAATCACTAATGTATCTGAATTTACATAATTTGGTAGATCATACGTGCGAACGACTTCGATTGGAATTGTTAATTCTGGCTTTAACCATGATTTAACCAAAAGTGCCGCCAAAGCTGATCCGCCCATACCAGCAACAACAATACTGGTTAGTTTTCTGCCGTCATGGCCTTGGTTTTTTAAATCAATTTTGAATTTGGCCTGTTCGTACTGTAAACCAACAACGTCTAAGGCACCGCTTGGATCGCGTTGTTTTAGAACATTAACATCATCTAGCATAAATTCTCGCTTTCTTGCTTCAATATATGTATCTATGATACAGTATTTGTTAGATAAGTATAAGCATAAAAGTAAGAGGTGGGTTATGGATATTCAGCCAGAAGTAACAGACGCAGCAAAACCAATCAGTGACGACCAAGAACTTGCCGAAGTATTGGCAGGTGTATCCCAACAGGCTGATATTAATCAAGCGTCAGCCGAAAACCTTATTACTACACCAATTATGCCGGCTATGCCAGCAATGCCAGTAGTTGAAAACGCGGAAGATTCTGATCCAAATATGCCACAAGTCGACCCAGTCGCTAATTTCACAATGCCCACAATCGAGCCACCAGTACAAGCCGATGGTGACCTTGAAAGCATCAAAAAAGACGCCTTAACTGAACTTCGACCACTTGTCGATAAACTAGACCTAGCACCAGAAGAAAAATTTGATACATATCTGTTATTACTTCGCAGCACTGACGACAAAGCATTAATTGCGCCAGCCCACGCTGCTGCTCAAAATATTGCTGATGAAACCAGACGAGCCCAAGCGTTATTAGATATCGTAAAAGAAATCGATTACTTATCACCACCAATTCAATAAAAAACTAGACAAATAAAAATACCCACAAAAATGTGGGTATTTTATTTTAGGTGGTTACTCGTTAATAACCCATTCCTCCGCCCATGCCAGCTGGGGCTGAAGTTTCTGGTTCAGGTACATCGACAACCAATGCGCCCATAGTAGCAGCAGTTGATGCAATTGAAACTGCATTTTGAACTGCTTCACGAACTACACGAGTTGGATCGATAACACCGTCTTTTTTAACATCAATTAGACCTTTTTCAGGAGTTTTGACGTTAACACCAAATCCAGCTTTGGCTGATTCAACCTGAGCAAGCAATGCTTCGCTATTAAGACCAGCATTTGTAGTGATTTGTAAGAATGGCTGTTTTAAAGCATTCTTTAAAATCTGGCGACCAGCACTAATCGAGTCAGAGCCTGTGATTTTTATATTGGCCGAGAGATTAACTAATGTTACGCCACCGCCAGGAACGATTCCTTCGGCTAGTGCTGCTTTTGTCGCAGCTACAGCATCATCAACCCGGAATTTCTTTTCATCAATTTCAGTCTCGGTAGCACCACCAACTTTTATGACAGCGACCTTACCACTTAAAGCAGCGGCACGATTAATGTATTGTTCTTTGTCATATTCGCTGGTTGCGTTATCTGCCTGGGCACTGATTTGGGACATACGAGCCTTAATGTCAGATGCCTTGCCGGCGCCTTCGATAATAGTAGTTGAATCTTTATCAACAATAACCTTTCGGGCTGTACCTACAACATCGAGTTCTACATTTTCAAAAGTCAAACCTTGATCGGCACTAACCACGGTAGCACCAGTCAAAACAGCAATATCACCAAGAATTTCTTTTCGACGATCACCAAAAGCAGGAGCTTTGACAGCAACTGTATTAAAGACTCCTTTTAGTTTATTTAGAACTAATATACTTAGGGCTTCACCCTCAACTTCATCAGCAATCAAAACTACATCCTTTTTACCTGCGGCTGCAAGTTTTTCAAGGATTGGTAAAAATTCCTGAACATTGCTAATTTTGCCATCAGTAATAACAATTGCTGGCTTTTCATAGGCCGCAACTTGGCGATTAACGTCAGTTACAAAAAACGGACTGACAAAACCACGATCGAAAGTAAAACCTTCGACAACTTCGGCTTCTAGTTCCAGCCCTTGACTGGCTTCTACCGTTACGACTCCGTCTTTGCCGATTTTTTCGATTACGGACGCAATTAATTTTCCAATTATCTCGTCACCTGCACTAATTGTGGCAACTTCAGCAACTCGGTCTGATTTGCCTTCAATGCTTTCGCTCATCTTATCAAGAGCAGCTGTCACTTCGCTACCAGCTGATTCAATACCTTTTCGCAAATCCATAGGATTATGACCAGATGCAATCAAACGACTAGCCTCTTTTAGAATATTATAGGTCAATACCGTAACGGTGGTTGTACCGTCACCTGCAACTTTATTTAATTTTGTAGCGGCTTGCTTGATTAACTCGGCACCAACTTTATAACCCAAAGTATTGTCATCAACTTCTGGTAAATCAATTGATTCAGCCACAGTCACACCGTCATGGGTGATTGTTGGGCCGCCGTATGATTTTGCAATCATAACATTACGACCGAGTGGGCCATAAGTTACCTTTACGGCATCGTATAAGGCCTTGGCGCCACCTAAAACTCGTTCCCGAGCATCATCATTATAAAAAACTTTCTTTGCCATTTTTAGATACTCCTAGACAGTCGCAAGGACGTCTTCTTCCTTAACAATTAAATATTCTTTGTCATCGATTTTTAGATCAGTGGTTGAATATTCTTTATAAACAATCCTGTCGCCAATCACTAGATTTTTTACCTTTGGACCAATTGCAACAACTTTTGCAATTACTGGTTTTTCCTTGGCATTATCAGGTAAGTACAAGCCTGAAGTGGTCTTTTTTAAAGCTTCTTCGCGAATTGCAACTACTCTGTCTGCCAGAGGTTTAATAGGTGTTTTCATTATTT
>JBAXKN010000026.1:0-8807 GCA_037135295.1 Candidatus Saccharimonadota bacterium | reverse complement strand
GCTTGATTGTGGGTGGTTTTATTAAAAATCAGCAATAAAAATCATATATTAGTATCAATAATGTATAATTTAATTAAATGTTTGATTTTGAGACAAGATTTTTTCCAATATTTTATTTAACAACAAAATATCGCTTTAAATACTATTCAAAAAACCAGATAAATAAATATCAAAAACGAAAAGCAATAAAAATTGCCAAATACTCGGCTAAAAATTCAAATTATTATTCTAATTTATTTAAAAATGAAAATCTAGATGATGTATGGAATCTACCAACAACAAATAAAGCCAAAATGATGGCAGACATTGGGGGTTTTAATACTTTAAATATTAGTACAAGTGATTTAACTAATTTTTGTCTGAAAGTTGAAAAAGAACGAGATTTTACATCCAGGTTAAATGGCATTAATATTGCAATGTCTTCTGGTACTAGCGGAAATAAGGGAATAATCATAACAACACCCCATGAAGAAAACTATTTACGTGCTGCGTTTTTTTCACGGTTTACTTTTCCTAATAAAGAAAAATTAAATCTGGCATTTATATTACGAGTTAGTACACCAGCATTTGACGTCAAATTGTTTGGTCACAAATTAGCTTATATTAGTCAACTTGATTCAATAGAAAACATTGTTAATAAATTGAATGACATTAATCCAAATGTAATTTCGGCTTCTCCGTCGATGTTTCAAATACTAGCAAAAGAAATCGTAAACGATAATTTAAAAGTAAAACCACAAAAGATAATTTGTTATGCTGAGGTCTTATCACCAGATATAGAGGACAGTTTGGCAAAGTCATTTTGTTGCCCAGTGCATCAGATATACCAATGTAGCGAAGGTTCAATGGCTATTTCATGTAAATTAGGTGGATTACACCTGAACGAAGATTTAATTGCTGTTCAGCTTTACAAAGAAGATGGCACAGAGGCTAGGCCAGGTGAGCCATGTCAAAAAATGATAATTACCGATTTACATAAAAAATCTCAACCTATTGTTCGTTATGAATTGAATGATTTGGTGACAATAAACCCCGAAAAATGCGATTGTGGATCTAATTTTAGGTTGATTGAGTCAATTCAAGGGCGCAGAGATGACATGCTTTGGGCTCGAAGGCTTGATAATAATGAGTGGCAGTTTATTTTACCTGATTATATCCGTCGAGCAATAGTCGCATCATCGGACAATGTAATTGATTACCAAGTTATACAATATTCGCCGGCTGAAGTTGAAGTCAGAATTATGATAAAAAATCAAGACCTACAACATTCAGAAGGTGATATAGCAAGGCAGGCAATTGAAGGGGTTTTTGAAAAACTTAATTGCCCAAAACCAATAGTTAAGGTAATATTTATGTCAGCAGAAGTAAATATTAATTCTAAAAAATTAGTTAGAGTTATTAGAAAGTTTAATGTCGAAGATTATAAAGAAAAGGAGGATTAATGCGCAGGATTAATGCCTTAGATTTTCTAAGAGGTATCGGTATTATAGGCGTAGTATTCTTACATTCGTCTTTATATCACTATGCAAATTTGTTAAAGATAGACTTCAAGAATCCTCCAGCAATAGTGACTATTATCGGTATGCTATTGATGTGGGCTGGTCTTTTTGCCTTAGTTTCTGGTGCGGTAACTGCAATTCAGTATGTGCGTCGTCATACACAAGAAAAAAAGAATTTCAAAGAGCTGTTAAGACTTTCGACACTTAGTGGTTTTGTGCTACTTGTTACAAGTTATATATATTTTTGGATTGTTGGTCCGGCAATTTTAGACCGAGTCAACGGTAACCACGATTATAGTTTTTTGATGAATTTCATGGTAAAAGGGCAATTTCAGTTTCCAAGTTTTGAACGAATTATTTATGTAGATTCATTGACTATGATGGCTTTGAATATATTAATTACCGGATTAATATTATTTTTCCTATTTAGAAAAGGTGGATTTGATAAAAAAAAGAGGAATTATTGGATAATTGGGACATTAGCCGCTGTTTTTGTTTTGCTTTCTTATATTAGGATACCACTATACCCAATAATGGAAGAAGCTATAAAAGGCAAGAATCTATTAATGGTTATTCCAATGGATTATTTTATTAATAAAAATAATCCAATTCTTCCGTATCTTGGGTTTGGGCTATTTGGTACCTTGCTTGGCTTGTTTATTGCAAATAAGGAAAAATGGTCAACGATTTGGAAAACGTTTTCAATAATTGGTCTAATATTTTTGATAGCTGGGGTAGTTGGCTATGTCACATTACCAGATACGATGCTTGAACGAGCGATTGATGAGATGTGGTTGTATATAATTATTGCCCAAGTTGGCCTATTTCTTTTTATGGCACTAGCAGCATTAAAGTATTTTGATTTTGGTAAAAATGCACTAGGCAGGTATGATAAACAAAAAATAATTAGAAGATTCGGTAAAGTCTCATTGACTGTTTTTATGCTTGAAACGCCATTATCTGAACTGTTTTCCAAAATA
The DNA here is from genome assembly GCA_037135295.1 of Candidatus Saccharimonadota bacterium. Classification (GTDB taxonomy): domain Bacteria; phylum Patescibacteriota; class Saccharimonadia; order Saccharimonadales; family Saccharimonadaceae; genus UBA1547. The sequence continues at coordinate 6,328 of JBAXKN010000026.1, read as the reverse complement.
TTATCTGTGATTAACCCAAATTGGAATCAAACGATTGGGGCAACACTTATTTTTGCAGCTGTCATTGTAGTTTTTTGGGGATTTGTAATTTATTTTTGGGAAAAGAACAACTTTAAATATTCGTTTGAATGGATAATAGTTAAAGTGTTTAAACATTTTGGCAAAAAATCTACAAAACTATCATTTTAATATATTGTTATCAAAACAAAAAAATGCCGTGTGGCCTCAGTTTATGCTACACTGAGATTGGATAAAATCAGAAATAAATAATTGATTAACAAAGTATAAAGGACGATCCAAGTAAATGGTCAGTCTGTGTAGCGTTAGTATGTATAGTGGTAGAGTTTAGTATGGATGACGGCCAATTACCTGATACTTCAGATAAAGATCGTCGTAATGTGTTGTTCGATTTTTTCGCAACTCAACCTGATAATAAAGGCATTATTTTTACATGTATTGGCATAATGTTAGTAATCGGTTTTGGTACATTTTTCTTTTTTAAAACTAGCATGCCAATTACCACCACTTATTCCAAAGTAAATCAATCATCTAGCCAACCATTCGTCGTTAACCTCAATGAAACTGTTCGTAATATAACGTTAAGTGATATGAAAATATCACCGACAGTTAGTGGCAAATGGACATTTAAAAGTGGTATACTTGTCGGTCGTGATAAGATTACTTTTACTCCAACTAGTTATTTTAAAGTAAATACAACATACAATGTCACTTTCGGAAGTGCAAGGCGAATTTTATTTGGTAGTCAACAAATTAATAATGTACAGTTTAAAACTGAGATAGCACCAGATCTTACAAAAGCTGGCATTAATGGTGTACAAAACGATAGTTCAGTTGCAGCTGATTATGTATTCAAGGTAGATTTAGCAACGCCTAATAAGGGTTTACGAAAATTAGAGATTCGCACTGTCCCTAATATTCCTATGACTCAAACTGTCATCAATGATCGACAGTTCAGCTGGAAGCCAACAGGGTTACTTCCGCAGGGTACAACACTTTCCGTTCAAATCTATGATGCAAAAAATGATATAGTTCTGACTACCAAGACATTTAAGGTAACTAATGAGCCAGCTATCTCTGTGCCAGTAAAAGAGAGTTATTTTGGCGAAAAAGACGTAGCGACCATTACATTTAATCAGCCGATGGACCCAATTTCAAGCAAATATATAATATTTAGCACAGCAGGACAGGGCAAATGGCAGAGTGATACTGTCTACTCGTTTACTCCACAAAGCGTTTCGCCAGGGCAAACTTATAACTACACGCTTAATGTCGGTCTACGTAGTAAAAGTGGAGGGATTCTAACAGAAAATAAAACTGCTTCATTTTCGACTGTCGGCTCTGTTATTATTACAGGTTCATCGCCTAATGGCACTAATCTGTCGCAATCAAGCGAACAAATTAAATTTTCTTTTGATCAGGCAGTTGATCATACTTCAGCCGTTAATCATTTTTCGATTTCGTCTGGGAAAATCATCAGCACTTCTTGGCAAGGCAATACCTTTATTGCCAATGTTGCCGATCTTGGTTATCAACAAACCGTGACTGCTGTAATGTCAGCCGGTATTCAAAATGCTGGTTTTGGGTTACCGAGTACGCAATCTTTTAGTAATACATTTACTACCGAAATACGAGTAAATCGACTGAATGTTCCATATTATCATCAACAATACGCTGCTACTTGCTCGGCGGCCTCTTTGCGAATGATACTAGCTTATCGTGGTATTGCCACTGACGATATGAGCATTGTTTATAAAATGGGATATAATCCGACAGTATTAGACAAAAGCACCGATCCACCAACATGGGACGATCCTCAGCTGATGTTTGTAGGCTCGGTGGACGGTACAATAAGAACTGGTACAAGTGCGGGACCTGATGCTCAACCGGTTGCAAATGCCGCCAAAAGTTATGGCGTCAATGCAACAGCAGTAACTGATATCAATGTCGCTTGGATTGCTGAACAGTTATATAATAATAATCCTGTTGTTTTCTTTGGAGCTTATTCAAATACTGCTTTTACCAGTTGGAAAACTCCGTCTGGCAGGATAGAGTCGATGAACCTTACTGGTCACGCTCGTGTTGTTACAGGTGTTAAAGGAGAGCCAAGTAATCCAATTGGGTTTTGGATTAGTGACCCATTAAGTGGTACAAGTTATTGGACAGCTAGTCAGGTAACTGCAAATATAAACTTGGATGCATATAAACAGGCAGCCGTGGTCTATTAACCAGTATTAGCCCAAATTATATACCTATTTTTTCGAATTTTGGTCTTTGTCTACTTTTGAAAGAGTTTCAATGGTTTTAGATAATAAATACAAAGTGACCGCGACACCAGCAATAAATACACCGATACCAATTGGTGAACCCCAACCTAAAATTTCGTTTAATGGACCTATTTGACCCCCTTTTGTTAATAATTAAATTATACCATTAAACTATTCTATTTTTAACTATTTGCGGCTTTAAAAACGGCTTCAAACTTTGGTCTGTCAAAACCAAGAATTTTTTTCTGCTTGTCATCGCCGTATTCAACGGTACTAAAAGGGACGCTCATTTGTCCACTTAATCTGACCATGTTTTGGGCGGCTATTGGGTTTTCGTCGACAAGATACTCAGTGTATTTTATCGACTTTTCATCAAGCCATTTTTTTAATGCATAGCAATAGGCGCAAGTTCTGGTACTATATATTGTTATTTTCATTGCTTCTCCTTTTTTTCATTTAATTACTATTCCACCAAGTGATTGCACATGATTCATGCCACCAAGGTCTATAATATTGCGAAAGCCAGTTGATCTTAATAATCTAGTTGCTTGGCTGGAACGATTACCGGTACGGCAGTAAAGATATATCGGTTTATCTTTGGAAATGGCCGGGATTTTATTTGATTGGATATCTTGTAAGGGCAGGTTAGTCGCATTTTCAATGTGACTAACGGCGTATTCTTTGGCTGTCCTGACGTCTATTAATTGACCCCCTTTGGATACGTCTTTGAGAATTGTTTGAATTGACATGACGACTGCGGGGCTATCGTTGCTTTTAGTTTGCGAGATAAATATAAGACCTCCAGTGCCTAATAATATAATTAAGGCTATAATTATGTATTTTCTATTTATGGTTTTGCGCATTGGCTACACAATCCGTTAATTATTAATTGCCCTGAAATCTTAAAACCATCAAAATTAGATTCTAAAATTGGTATGACTTTATTTTTGATGTCAATGTCACGTAATAGGTCACATGATAGGCAGTGGAAGTGGTCATGAGCCTTGGTATTGGCATCGTATCGCATCGAGCCATCCTGTTTTGGGGGCGCCAACTTGATAATCCCCCTAGATGATAATCTGGTTGTTGCACGATGAACTGTGGTTGGGCTAAGATTTGGGAATGATTCGTTCAGGTGTTCTAGTAATTCGGCATTAGTGGCGTGCCCTAGGGACTGAAGCTGACGGCCAATTGCCTGGCAATATTTAGTTTGTCGCTGTTTTGTTGTCGTAGTATTCATACATAATAATTATAGATGGTTTTATTTTAATGTAAATAGTTTACATTAAAAAGGCGACCATTACAGATTAATGAAATAATTTGCCTGATTCGGTTGTATAATACATGTGGCCATGACTACCAAAAAAGATAGCCCTTCTGACTCACAGATTGTAACCTTGATATTAAAAGGTGATGTTGATATGTTTGCACTAATAGTTGAAAGATATGAAGCTAAATTAATGCGTTATGCCATATATTTATTAAAAGATTATGATGTTGCGTCTGACATTACCCAAGAAACTTTTATCAATGCCTATATTAATCTGCGTAGTTATAAGATTGATAAATCATTTTCGCCCTGGATTTATCGAATTTTACATAATAATGCTATGAATTTTATTAAAAAAAGTAAAAAGACTTGCGCCTTAGGTGCAATTGATGAAATTGGTGACGATTTTATAGTAAAATTTAATTCCGATAAATTACTAGATAAAAATATGTTGAACATAGAGGTGCGAAAATGTCTTGGGAAAATTGATATTAAATATCAAGAGATATTAGGACTTAATTTTTTTGATAATCTAAAATATGATGAAATTAGTGATATATTGCACATACCAACTTCTACTGTTGGCGTTAGAATCAGACGAGCAAAGATGATGTTGAAAAAAGTGTGTTTAAATAATGGAGTAAATTATGAATAAAAAACCCCAACCAAAAACTAGTATAATTGAGGAAAATGTCATGCATAAAATCCATGACAAAAAAACTGTCATACGTCCTCGATCATATTATTTATATTTAAGTGCACTTAGCGTAATTGCAATTGTACTGTTGGTATTTATTACCACTTATTTCATGAGCATCGCAACATTATGGTTACGGATACAATCAGCAGCTGGCCCAGCATATGGGGCCAAACAAAACCTAAATACACTACTGGGTTCATTTCCTTGGTGGGCATTATTGTTAGGTATAATTTCACTAGTTGGTATTACATATCTTGTTAAAAAAACTGGCAGAATGTATAAAATTCGATTAATCTATCTAATACCACTGGTTATTGTAGCTTCTATTGTGATAGGTTTTATATTCTCTTATAGTGCCTTACCTGGGATGTTTAATGGGCATAGATCTAATATATCTTGTGAAACTGATGATATAAACTGTACTTCATCAGGTAGAGGTTATAACAGAAATAGATAAATGAAATAATTTGTGGACTTCGTTTGTAATACATATGCCGGAAGGAGGCACAATGAAAAAAATAACAATGTACAGTTTAGGAATAGCAGGACTTGCAACTGCAGGACTGGTAGCCATTCCAAGTTTTGCCAACGCGCAAAGCACAAATAGCAACGTAATGGGCAACGGAGCTGGGTATGGGAATCAGCAAGTTATGCAAACCAAAGCGAAAACGCTAGGCATGACAGAGGATGAACTTCAAACTCAGTTGCAGACAAAAACCATGCTTCAGATAGCTGAAGAAAAAGGTATCAGCGAGGACCAGTTTCACGCTACAATGCAGAAAGCTGCGCAGGAGCGATGGAAAACAAACGGTCTAACCCAGGCTGAAATTGACACCAGATTAAAAGACATGCAAGAACGTCAATCAGGTGATCATGAAGCCAACAGCGCTAATCGTGGCTATATGGGGCATAATCGTTAAAATCAGTACATAGCTGAATAATAAGTTTTAAAAGGGGCCAAACCGGCCCCTTTTAAATGCCAGTACGTACAACTTTATTGACAGCAGATAAAGCTTGTGCTATAATGGTATTATGACAGAAAAACTTAAAGACAAAAAAGCACCGAAAGGTTACCCAGAGTTGGCTCAAATTGCAGTCGATTTGGTTTTAGCCGAGGCTAGACCCGAAGGTCCTAGGACTACTGGTAGAATTGTGATTGATCGTGGGTTAACTGATGCCGATAGACAATTCCTTAGTAAGTGTGGTGTTGATTTTAAACGTCCACCCAGTAGTCGTTTGTAATTTAAATTTTTTATAGTATATTAAATAGATATTATGGAAAATCCCGCGAATAATCAACCTCCAAAAGAAAACAGTTTTTTTAAGAAGTTTAATGAATTTTTGGAAAGAGACGCGCCAGAAACAGAAATAGAGCCAGGACCAACTCAATTGACTGATCAAAATAAAATTAATTTTGGTGATGGTCTTAGTGAGTCAGAAATAAATGATGCTTTGACTAGCCTGGACGAAGACTAAACTGGTAAAGATAAGTCGCACGAAATACCGTCAGAAAATAAAGACAATCATCAATAATAACCCTTATTTAACTTAATATGATTAATGCTATTTGTAGATAGCATTTTTTTTATAGTATACTTAAAGGATGCAAAACCCATTTACAAATGCCATGACACAACTAGACAAGGTCGCAAAAATTAACAAATTTGATGATGAAATTATTTCAAGATTTAGGCAACCTAATCGTGACATTAAAGTTTCAATACCAGTCAGAATGGATGACGGGACTCTCAGAATTTTTGAAGGCTATAGAGTTGAATATAATAATGTACTTGGTCCCTACAAAGGTGGAATTAGGTATCATCCAGATACTGATATTAACGAAGTCAAAGCCTTGGCTTTTTGGATGGCATTAAAATGTGCAGTTGTCGGGATACCTATGGGTGGCGGAAAAGGTGGAATTACGGTTGATCCAAAACTATTGTCCAAAGGCGAATTAGAAAGATTATCGCGAGGTTGGGTCAACAAACTTTCGGATATATTAGGGCCACATAAAGACGTACCGGCACCAGACGTTAATACTACACCTGAAATAATGGCCTGGATGGCAGATGA
>JBAXKN010000025.1:0-9148 GCA_037135295.1 Candidatus Saccharimonadota bacterium | reverse complement strand
CTATTTGTCAATAGAGCCTAGGGAAAGTGGAGGATATCATGGCCCGTAAACAAAACGACGACTTACTAATTGAAGACGAGCTGACTGCAGCTTTTCTAAACGACGACGCATTAACTTCAGACAACCTAGCCATAGCTACAGTTGCAACTGATGATAATTGGGATGATTCTGAAGAAGAGTTTCCAGGACAACTAGCGGTAGACGTGTACGAAACCGAAGATAAATTGGTTGTCAAAGCGCGCACTGCAGGTGTAAACAAAGAAGAGCTTGATGTTAGTATCAGTGATGGCATTCTTACTATCAGTGGCACCCTAAGTAGTGGTGACGACACGGATGCTATTAATTGGCATATTCAAGAATGTTATTGGGGCGAATTTAGCCGAACTCTAGCGCTACCAGTTAGTGTCAAAGAGGACGAAGTTGAAGCAGTCCTAAAAGACGGCGTTTTGACTATTAAGTTCAACAAGATTCGTCAAGAAGCAGCCAAAAAGATTCAGATTCAATAAAACAAAAAAATTAATTATATAAAAATATCCGTCGCATAAACGACGGATATTTTTATATATTATTATATTTTCTACATCAATGAAGATAGTACAAAATTCACAATTGCAAATGCTAATACTGCAACCACTAGCCCTACGACTGCATATAGTATTGTATCCTTGGCTTTAGTAATTGCGCCAGCATCACCTGCAGATATTGTGTAACGAATACCCCCATAAATCAGCATCAATACGCTTATTGCACCTATGACGTAAAGAGCTGCATTTGTAATTTTAGTGAAAACACAGTCTTGTCCGAACAAACAACTAGGAACATCTTCGGGTTTTGCACAAAGTGAACCATCCTCCACAGTAGTGCCGTCTTCACAAACAACTGCGTTGACTGACTCTACAACTGGTGAGAATATTGATACACCAATCGCAAGCACTGGAACAGCCAAGAATCCAGCTAATATTACTTTTATCGATCTTTTCATTTTTTTGATTCCTTCTCGTTTTCGGTATTATTTATTTCGAAAGCGAATTACAAATTAATTCTTACTACTATTTATAACAGATATTATGTCAATTGTTAATAAACAGCTTGTGATTAAATTTGTAAATTTCAAAAAATATTAAAAACCACCTTTCATTTAGGTGGTTTTTAAAAAAAGTTGCTTAATGGTTTTTAAAAAATTAAGACGGTATTAGTTGACCTAGTACAAAGTTTACAATCGCATACGCCATCAATGCAACGACAATTCCAATAACTGCATATAATATTGTATCCTTGGCTTTTGTAACTGCGCCTGTGTCACCACCTGAAATAGTGTATCTAATGCCACCATAAATCAGCATCAATACGCTTATCGCACCAATAACATACAAGGCGGCATTTGCAATATTATTAAAAACAGAACCATCTCCACCAAACAGAGTATCAGGTGTATCTGTCCCTTTGGCAGCTGATGCGCCATCTTTTATACTACTTTGAGCTGAAACATACTGAACAGATGGCGAAACTAAACTTATACCTAGTGCCATTACTGGTACAATTAGCAATCCAGCAAGTATAACTCTTATTGATTTTTTCATTAATTTGATTCCTTTCATTAATACTTATTACCTTTATAGCAGATGTTTGACTGGTTGTGAATAGGCTAGCGGTTTATTTCCATGAATGTTTCTATTTTTATAACTAAGGTCCTGTACCCGTACCTGTGCCAGTTCCTGTACCCGTACCCGTACCTGTTCCAGTTCCCGTACCTGTGCCACTAGCTGGGCTTTGAAGCTTGAAAATAACAAAGTTTACAATAGCAAACGACAATATTGCTACAATTAATCCAATCACTGCGTATAAAATAGTATTTTTTGCTTTAGTAATTAATGCTGGATCGCCCTGAGAAGTTGTATAAAAGATGCCTGCAATGATTATTACAACGACTGATACAGCGCCAAGTATGTAAAGTAGGGTATTTACAAGAATTTGAACAAATTCAGGTGCAGTCATAGGTGGATCGGTACAAAGTGGTGATGTTAGCGAAATCTTACAAGCATCTTCAGATGCATTTGCACCAACAAATGATGGTAACATAGCAAAACCCAAACAAGATATTAGGCCAGTTATTAAAACTAAATATTTAATTTTTTTCATTTAAAATTTCCCCATTATAAATTGTGTTATCACAAAAGCCACTATGATGACAATTAGTCCAACAACTGAATAGAGTATGGCATTTTTTGCCTGAGTTATCTTTGCAGGATCATAAACAGCCGTAGTGAATGAATAACCAGCTAGAATTATTATTATGACTGCTAATGATCCTGCCACGAAATATGTTATGTTTAAAACATTTAATAATACTGCGTCAGCAGTAATTGGAGGTTTGTCAATTGGAATCTTCGGCACCTGTGCTAAAAATTTAAATATAGTCATTTTTATTTTAATATCCCATCTACTATAAAGTTTACAGCTCCTACGGCAATAAGTGAAATTATTAAACCTATTACAGCTTGTAGCATCGTTGATCGAGCCTTTGCCGCACCCTCTGGATTACCACGACTGGTTATAAATAAAAAACCACCATATAGAGTATAAAAGGCTGACACATAAGCAGTTGCAACAATAGCAATCTCTAGTACGTTCAAAACGATGTGCCAAATAAATATACTTAAGCTGTCTTCTTTCTTAGGATCAGGCCCCTCGATTGCGCATGCATTACCCGTATTATCCATGTAAGTCAAACCCCTATACCATGCCGGAAAACCCAAAAAACCAGAATTGCATTCTACCACTGCAAATGTAGTTTGCGGTATTGCCACGGTCATCAATGATCCCCCGAATGAAGCAACAAAAATTATTGAGAACACCCAGTTTTTTACATTTTTATACTTGTTATAGGTCATGGAGAAAACAACCCTCCTGGTATTAAATAGTTAAGTAGTGCAAACATTAGTGTGTAAAATATTAATCCTAAGACTGTATTGAATATTATAGTTCTGGCTTGTTTAACTTGTTCTGGGTTGCCACCTGCACTGGTATACATTATGGAACCATAAACTACACCACCAACACCAACAATATAGATACCTGCGGTTAGTATATTGAAAACTAATAGTAAAATTTCCCAAAGTCCAGTTTTTTCTAGTTCAGTTTCAGTACCATTTGAATTGCATTTTATTATTGACGTTGCGACACCAGCGCAACAGGTTTCATCAGACAAAAGGTTTGTGCAGTCTTTGGCAAATGCAGAAGGTACGAAAAACAAGCTAGCAATGCCTATTGTTAACATTAGTAGTATTGTTTGTTTTATTTTCATGCCTATCTATAAAATACGATAAAAAATCATTATACGCAAGTGTTTGCGTATCCAAAAAGTTAACATTTATTGTATTATTGGTATTTTAGTGTATAAATAGCTACACAAACATGTGAGGTAAAAAATGGCACAACCAGAACAACCGGGCCAACCAAATTATTATCAACCAGATATCAAACTGGAACATAATAATGATGAAGAAAATAATTTTTTCGAAAATAAACGAAATAGAACAATTCTAATAGTTGCTGGTGTTGCGCTTGCTTTAGTTTCAGCCGTTGGCATTGGCGCAAAAATTAATGCTTCTGCTGAACACAAACAAACAACTAGAGAAACCACTATAAACCCAGAAATTAAAATACCTGCAGAAGCAAAAGAGTTTGTAGCTGAATATGGGGCAAGGTATGATGACCCGATATCGACATACTACGCCGAAAAATCCTTCGGCCAAGACGTTGGCAAAAGTGTTTTGATATCTAATGAATCAATTAATAACTACGATATGTCGGCACCGATGGATGAATCTAGCCAATTAATTGGATTTGAACAATACCAATTCCCCCCAAACAAAGAGATTAGTCAAAACAATGCCACATGGATATTCAATGAATTTACAGCCCCACAATTAACCCTATATATTAACGCTCTCGCAAAAAACCCAAACCCAGAAATCCAAAAAATTATAGATTACGAATTTATTAATTATTGTTCAGATAGAGAATCCCAAGAAGACTACAAATACATTAATACATTGATGGATACCTGTAAGGCAATAGTCGATGAGCACGGCTCAAATACAAACTTCACAATCGGCAAGGGTATTATTTACCATGACCCTATGGGGACATATATCAATGAATACGTTTCTGCACAGGGTGAGCCAGACGAAAAAGGTATTGTCAACAAGTTCAGCGCAAACGCCGAAATTCTTTTGACAACAACAACATATAATAGAGAAGCTGTCGTAAAAAAAAGTGAAGTAATCGGTGCAATTCAGTTTCTGTATTCGCGTCAATCAATCGGCAACAATTTATCCTTAGGACAAATTGGTCACATCAATCCAGTTGGATCTGGTAGCCTCCAACAACCATAGAAAAATAGAAACCGTTTATGTTATAATTTTGGCATGCATATTTCTTCTCGCCAACGGGGAATTTACCTGTTTATTCTAGTTATTACTATTTTTGTTTTCATTACTATCATATCTAGCCCGAAGGCATTCGCCTACACGCCAGAAACTGGATGTAGCTTGACTGGTGACCCTATTAATCAAAAACCAAACGTACAACCAAAAGCTACAATCAATGTAAATGTCACAGCACCATCAGGCCTAATCAACCAAATAGAAGTAACCTTAAAAAATTCAGGCGGAAGCGAGCTTGGTAAGGTTATGACTTGCGGAAATCTTGGTGCAGGTGCTGGCTCTACGGTATCATTAAAAACAGCATTCTTTGACGTCGAACCCGATGGACAATACACAGTATGTATCAACACTGTTTGTTCAAATGTTACAGTAACAAAGAGCTCGACTACAGGGAAACTTGTTGGTGGCACAGTAAACCTAACTATCACTGGCGCAGCCATACCAATTCAAACCCAAGATATTCTAGTAACAGTTAGAATGAAAGTTACAGATCCGACCGTAGACACAACCTATGGCCCCGTACCGGTCACTATGGTAGATGTAGCCAGCGGCGATAAGTTGCTGTTAGTAAACACCAGCGCACAATCATATGTAAAAGGTGCAAAACCTGGCACAGTTTCATTGACCGCATTGTTCACAAAGGCTACCACAGGTGTAATATATCAAGCATGTATTTTCGACAAATTATCAATATGCTCCGCTACTGTACTCAAAAAAGCCAACGAGAACGCCAAGCTGACTATAGATCTTGACGAAACTCAATCATATTTATATAGCGGTTCAAACAGCGCAGCCGCCACCTGCGGCAGTGTGGTAACTGGCGTTGGTTGGATGGTTTGTCCGATTGTTAACGCGTTGGTTGGATTAAATGACACTATGTGGGGGGCTGTTAATGGATTGTTATTAGTTAACCCACTTACCAACTCGGCTCCGATATACGAAGCATGGGGAACAATTCGAAATATTGCAAACGTACTATTTGCAATATTTTTCATGATAATAATATTCTCTCAACTTACTAGTATAGGTATTAGTAATTATGGCATAAAGAAATTATTACCACGTATTATTATTTGTGCAATTTGTGTAAATACGTCTTTTATAATAATCCAAGTTGCTGTAGACCTTGCAAATATTGTAGGGTCAAGTCTACATACTATATTGACAAGTTTTGTAGTCAAAGGATCTGTGCCAGAATGGGGTCCATTACTCACAATTATTTTTACAGGGGCTGCTTCAACCGCAATAGTCCTAGGTATAGCCGCTTTGGCACCTGGTGCAGCTTTTATGTTATTAATGCCTGGTGCATTTATGGGTATGTTAGGCTTAGGAGCAGCACTTTTGACTTTAGCAGTTCGCCAAGCAATCATACCTATCCTTGCCATCTTGGCACCACTGGCGTTTGTAGCATACTTATTGCCAAATACGCAGATTTGGTTTAAAAAATGGAAAGACGCATTGATGTCAATGTTATTGCTATACCCAATGGCAGCAATAGTTTTCGGAGGAGCAAAATTTGCCTCAAGTATAATCGTAGCTACTGGACCGGGTCAATTTTGGCCTGTCTTAGTTGGCTTATTAGTTTTGACCATGCCGTTATTTTCACTACCGTTTCTACTGAGACAGAGTGGCCCAATACTATCAGGCATAAACGGGGCATTAGGTAGGATTGCCGAGAATGCCCGCGCACCAATCACAAATGCCATGAAAGACCGAGCGGATACAGCTCAAGCACTATATACAGATCCAGATGCTGGGCCACGCACTCGACTTGGACGATGGGCAGACCCTGTGCTTGGTTTTAACCGACGTCATGCTAGGGCTTCAACGGCAAGAAAAATGGAGCGTGCGAATATTAGAGAGACATCTGCTAATAAACTGGAAGATAGGGCAATGTCAGATGCTGGTATTCAGAGTGGATTAAATAGAAGAGTTAGTATTAGGGGCTCGGCATACAACCGAGAAGAGGCAAAAAGAGGTTTGGCAGATGCTCATAGGGAAATTGACACCTTGGTAAATGATAATGCGCTTGCAGCGAATAGAAGGACATATGCGTCAACGGAAGATAATGAAAGATCCAAGCATGATAATAATGAACGTCAATTTGCAGACGCAACACTTGACCCGCTAAGGGCCAGGAGAGAAGATTCAAAGGAACGTTCAGAAACTGCAGAAGATCGTGCCGCTACTCGCATAGAACCAGGTTTATTACAGGTTAGAGCAGCCAGAAGTACAGCAGCCAAAGACCTTGAATCAGCCAAAAGAGTGACAAAAACCAGAATAGAACAAGCCGCTGCAGGTCAATACGTACCGGGAATTGACGCGGCAACAAGCGCCGAACTTGTCAATAGCGCAGATCAGACTACAATTACAACAGAGAATCTAGAGCAAGCTGAGGCAGAAGTAGCATCCCGAGTTGAGGGCGTAGCCGGAGTAATCGATGCAAAAGTCGCAAACACCACAGCAAAAGGAACATTAGAAGTTGCCCAGGGACATACAAAGCAGGTTATCGAAGAGCTTAAGGCTGTTGACAGACCTGGAACCATACTAAGTGCTGATGCAGCCCGAATTGCCACAACAAATCCCGGCTTAAGAACACAACTTCAGACAGATGTACTAGAAGGCTCGGCAGTAGCATCAGCCACGGCTGCAGCTACTAGTATGCAAAACCAAGACGTCGCTGAGGCTCTTATCGCTGCAGGGGCTGAACTACCGGGTGGTCTTGCCTATAGATCAGCAGGCGTGAGAGGCGTACAGGGAATATCAGGAGTAAGAGCCAAAGCAACTTCAGCTCAGGCGCAGTTTAGACAAGAAACTGTCAGTGCAGCTGAGACTTTGTACACTTCAGGAGGATATACGTCTGGTACGGATGGAGAATTGATGGACATTGCAACAAGCCCGCCAGGCTGGTTAGACCCAAGAACCGGCTTAGAGCCAACGTCTGAAGAAAGAGAAGCTGCTATGAAAATGGTGGTTGCTACTGGATCAAATAATTCCATGGCTAGACTTCTAAATTATATGGATTCACTACCTCCAGCTGCAACTAACCCAGAAACACTCACGATGCGACAAGCATTTGGTAGAATAGTAGGATCTTCATCAAAGAAGGCAAAAGCTATTAGTGGAGGTATGTTAGGAGCTCTGAGCGCTGGACAAGCCACTGGTACTTTCGAGGCTGGCATTATAGCTGCAGCAGGCGGTGGAAAAGTAGCACCAAAATCATTTATTGCTATGGAGACTGAAGAGGTTGAAATGTGGGGTGATACACTTGGTTCCGCCCTTGCTGCCGATCCAACACTATTATCAACTGCACAAAAAGACGAACTAAGAGTTTCAGTTCAAGCTGCTTTAAATAATCCAGATGTTAGAAATGAAATTGTTGATGAAAAAGTCCCACACCTACAAGCAATTTTGGATTCATTGGCTTAATAAAAGGGATGCATTTCTTTCTTACCATAAAGACATTCATTTTGTTATACTATAAGCACAATGGCACAATATAAAGTACCCCAAGATGTCGAAGCTGATGATAAACTAATCGGTCCTTTTAGTTTTCGCCAGTTTATTTATCTTGTAATTGTCGTTTTAGCTATTGCCCTTGCCTGGGGGTTGTGGCAATTATTCATACCACTTTCAATTATTCCAATTCCAATAATAATATTTTTTGGAGCATTGGCTTTGCCACTACGCAAAGACCAACCAATGGAGATATACATGGCGGCAATTGTTTCGTTTTACCTAAAGCCACACAAAAGGCTATGGGATCCAGACGGAATTGAATCATTAATTGAAATAACTGTACCAAAAATTGTTGAGTATTCGCGAACAAAAGATTTAACAAAAAACGAGGCAGAGCGTCGATTTAGCTACCTTGCTGAAATTGTAGACTCACAAGGCTGGTCGGTACGAGGACCTGGTATTCAAGCCCCAAATAGCGCAATGAACACTGATGTATATTATGAGGCTCAACAAGCTTCGGACGTTCTAGACATAAATAACTCGACTATGCAAAATATAGATTACAAATTAAATAGAAGTGATGCTCAAAGACATCAAGATATGGTAGGAATGATGCAAAACAAAACAACCCAAACAAATAATTCGAACTACTTCAGTGGAGTCCCATTACCAGAACCAACCACAGCGCCTGAAACAACTGGTGATAAACTTGCGAGTTATGATCCATACCCAAATATTCAACAAGCTGTCATCCAACCAATTGGTGAGGAAAAAATGAATGCAAAACAAACAATAAACACTAGCGAAAAGGTGGTAGCAGCTGGTATAATTAACCTTGCTAGTAATAATGATTTATCGATAGCAGCGATTGCTAACGAAGCTAGACGTATCCAAGAAAAACAAGACGTCAACGAGGTAATAATCAAGCTTCGGTAATAATAGTTGCAAGAAGTGGGAAACAACAAACGTGCCACCAAATAATCAAATACCAACCCAGGCTCCAATCACCCCCACTGCAGGTGGTCCTAATGTTATTGGTTCGGGCAATCCTAATGCTCAACCAGCACCAAAACCAAAGAATCCTAATTCAACCCAAAATAGTCTTTTATTATCTGAGGTACGCGACAATATGGTTATTATGGCCGATGGTTCATTTCGAGCAGTAGTTGCATGTAAATCAATTAATTTCGACCTTATGAGTAGTCGTGAACGTGAAGGTGTAGAATATAGTTATCAAAACT
>JBAXKN010000024.1:0-10424 GCA_037135295.1 Candidatus Saccharimonadota bacterium | reverse complement strand
TGGAATAGGATCAGTGTAAGAAACTTCTATACCGGTAACAGCCGAACTAAATGATGTAACATCTTTATAACATCTAGCTTGTGCTTTGTAGCCGTATTTAACGCCATCATTGGCAGTTTGAGATGAAGTTAGGTTTGATGACCAGCTTGAATCTGTCCAGTTACCTTCATTAGTTCGACTTATTATACTGTATTGGACTGTCGTACCGGTCGTGCATGTAGGGAATGGTGCAATAATTTCTGCTAGGACATTACTAATATTAAGTCCTACGTTAATAGTTGGTGTTAATATTGGAGCAGCTATTGGAATTATGCGCTTTCTACTTTCAAGTTCAATAATGTCATTAGTACCTTCTTTTTTGTATTTCAAAGTATATTGAGTACCACCGTCATAATATGAGTAGGTATCATCATTTGGGGCGGTGTTACAGGTAATTGAATTAGTTCCTATATCAGTACCTGGAGCTGCTAAAACTTCTTTATCTAATCCTTTTAATGTGTCAGTTGTTATAACACTAACATTTGCAGTCATATCATTACAGGCAGGATATTGACCATTCTTGTCATAGTACTTCTCTAGGGCTTCAGCAACAACTGTTATCCTCGAAGATCTTTGTGAATTACGCGCATCGTAACGGACACTGTTTGAAGCAACTGTGACAATAGTCGCAAGTATTCCAATAATAACGACTACAATTAAGAGCTCAACAATAGTGAAACCTGGTTTATTACAATACTTCATTATATTTAAGTTACTATCCTTGTTTTTAAAGTTGTATAGCATTTTTAGATAAATCGTTACCTACTATTAAGTACTTGTTGGGTGGTCAATCATCCAAATCTGAGCGTCCACATCAACTATGTTATTTGTGTCCTTAAGCTCTGTGTATTGTTGTTTTGCATCTAGGAGATACTTTTTAGCATTTGTTTTGTCGCCATTTTTTAAGTACTCAATAGCTTTTGTTTTTAATTTATCAGCACTTTCCTTAGTTGGAACAACTTTTTGATTTGAGCTATCTTTTTTACCCATCATATTGAGTGCAAAAATGGTTGCAGTTGTCGCAACGGCAACTAATACTACTGCAATTATTATATACATTACAATTTTTTTATTCTTTGGCGCCATTTTATCCCCCTAGACAAAATTTAAGTTACAACCATAGCTAAATCGCTTGTGATTTTACTATACTTTTATTGTATCAAAAATTGCAAAAATTATGCAATTTTTTATAAACTTTTTAAGTCAAGAACTACCAAGTGCTCTATATGAGGGGTCCTTGGGAAGAAGTTATAGCCTTGGTGAAAACGAATGCCATATTGTTCAGATAAATTTTTTACATCGCGAGCCTGTGTCACTGGATTACATGATAAATATATTATTCGTTCAGGTTTAACTTCTATTAATTTTTTTACCACATCTTCATGTAATCCAGCCCTTGGAGGGTCAACGATAATTGTCGAATTATTTTTTATATATTCCAGTGATTTTTCGCTAGGTGCCATAATTGCCTTAACGAACTTTTCGCGATCAAGCGCAGTAATATTTCGTTTCATTTCAAAAACTGCGTGTTCGTTTACCTCTACCATAGTTACATTTTCACCACCGATAGTTAAACCGATTGTTCCAACGCCACTATAAAGGTCAACTGTTGGTTTATCATCACTTACCCATTGTTTCATGTCAAGTAGAGCTTTTTCGTAAACTGGAATATTTATTTGAAAAAAACCTTCAACTGCATAGGTAAATGGAATATTTAAAACTTTGTCAGTTAAATTATTAGTTCCCCAAGATTGTAATCTGTCGGTAATAACACTAGCTGGGCTTTTTGGGTTTGAATAAATTAGCTCAAATCCGATGACATTATTTTTATTTAATAACTCTAGATCGGAGACAGTCAACTTCTCGAATACAGGGTCTTTTACGTACAGTTGTATAGCGACATTTCCATCCGCATCGCATCTAATCAGAACAGTTTTTAACATAAATGCACGAATATCCGTTTTTTTGCGAAGTATATCACGTATCGCAATTGCCGCGATGTTAATATTTGGATGAGCTAAACTTGTTCTAGTAACGGGAATTTTTCCGTGTGTGCCACGTCGAAAGAATGCCAAATCAAGTTGCTCTGTCTCCTTATTCCAATACCAACTAAATTCAATTTTATTTCGATATTCATATTGTTTTCCATCACTGAATATCTCAATCGGTTCAGGCAGTACGATATCGTGTAATTCAAAAGCTTCTTCTATAAGTGCAGATTTATAGTGCTGTTCAGATTCAAAATCCATAATTTGCCATGGACTTGTCGATAAATAACTATCTTCATCATGCGGTGCCACTCGTTTTTTACTAGGTTCGATAACTTCAATAACTATACCTTCTGAAAGTTTTGATTTCTTTTTGGTGGTTTGTACTTCAACTTTTTCGCCAGGTATTCCACCCCAAACAAAAATCTTACGTCCACTTTCAAGCGTGCCAAGTGTTTGCCCGCCACCGACAATCTTTTCAAGCTGGACTTGAACTATTGGTAAGATTTTTTTGCTCATCTAATAAGTATAACCTAATCAGTTTTTTATTGCTGTGGCTATTTACTTGTTCTTGCGAAGTGTTTTCCAGATTCAACCATTATCATCCCCATACCAACGACGTATGAAAATATAGCTGTTATGAATCCGATTAGCGGTATAAAGCTACAGGTTGTCAATATAACTGTTCCTAGTAGCATGATTAAAATTGGCGACTTCGATTTTTTTAATATAAGGCTACCTAATAGATAGCTAACAAATGGACCAGTTAAAATCATAAAAGTGAACCATATTAATAAGCATAAAATTGCCAAAGGAATACCAATGATTGTAATCAGCAATATTATGATTAATGTTGGAATAGCAAATGTTGCAATTGCACCTGCTAATGCGACTTTTCCTGGTGATTTAATTGCTTTTGATGCTGCGTTTTTAAAGATACCTGGGAATAGCCCAACCAAGCATAGAGATAAGGTAATCATTGTTATCAAGAATCCAATAAACCAAATAAATGAAAATACAAATGGTGTGCTGTTTTCTTGTTCTGAGCCAGTTTTTGGTTCAGTTCGAGTCACTTGTCCAATTATTTGTCCGCCACTATTAACATTTGGATCGTTTAGCCCAGTGTAGTCAATATTTCCGCCAATCAAGCCATTAGAACCAACCGAAAGCACGTTTATATCACCTGTTATATTTCGACCAATTTTTCCGTTTATGGTCAACACTTCAGAACCTGACAAGAAATCTCTTTTTACGTTACCATTTACTGTGATGTTTTTATTTCCACCCATCAAATCTTGGCTTATCACACTTCCCTTTTCGATGAATAAGGTTTCGGCACCAACTGTGGCGCTTCTGGTAATTTGTCCACTTAATGTAACGCTTTGCCCAGCTAATCGAACATTTCCATCAATTTTACCACTTATATTGATAGTCTCACCGGCACAAAAAACGTCACCGTTTACTACGCCGCTGATATTTACTGTTTGTCCGGCACAAAAAACGTCACCATTTATAGTTCCGGCAATATCAACATTGTTTCCACCAGCAAAAAACATACTATCTATTGTTTCATTTGCGGCAACTGTTATTTTGTCACCTGATTTAAAACTTTGTGCATTCGCCACACCAACAAAAATCAATGTCGACAAAAACAAAATTCCTATTGCAAGGGTTATTATTTTAATATGTTTCATGCGCCCTCCATTTATATATAAATTTATTATACATCAAATTAAACCCCCACCCCTATACAGTATTATTTTTGTGTTATAGAATAAGATACATTGGGATGTGGCCAAGTGGTAAGGCACCAGGTTCTGGTCCTGGCATTCGGGAGTTCGAATCTCTCCATCCCAGCCATTCGACAGGCTCATGGCTTGCAGCCTCTAGGGGCGAATAGCTATGAGCTTTTCGAATGTCCTGAACTTGTCGAAGGACTGTATAATTAAAATATGTACTATCTTTATATTTTAAGAAACAAATTTGGTAAATTTTATATTGGACAGACAAATAATATCCAACGTAGACTACAAGACCATGGTAATAAAAATGGTGCTAAATTTGTGAAAGATAATGGAGATTTTGAATTAATCTATTTTGAAAAGTTTGAATTTAGAGATGATGCCATGAAAAGAGAAAAACAAATCAAGGGTTGGTCGAGGGCAAAGAAAGAAGCATTGATCCAAGGTGATAAACAAAAATTGATAGATTTAAGCAAAAATAAGCAATCTTGAGTTGAGATGGGGTCGCGGAATGTGACCGAATCCCTCCACTCCAGCCAAATGCGACAGTTTAAAATGAGACCCATATGGGTCTCATTTGATATACTAGTTTTATGAATAAAGTATCTACTGATAACGCTCCTAAAGCCGACCATATTCTTTCACAAGCTATCATTTCAAATGGTCTAGTCTTTGTGTCTGGTCAAATTCATCAAAATATCGACGGTAGCCTATTCGATGGCACTGTTGCAGAAAAACTTGATAAGATTATGGCAAATATTACTGCCGTACTTGAATCTGCAGGTTCATCGCTCAAAAAAGCTGTTAAAGTTACGATTTATACAACTAATATGACACAAATGCCTGAAATCAATGAATATTATCCAAAATACTTCGATCAACTTCCCGCACGTGAAGCAATTGGAGTAGCTACCCTTCCCTTAGGTGCTACAATTGAGATTGTTGTTATTGCTGAAGTGTAGAAAGGGTTTTAGACCCATATGTTCAGCCAAGAAAAATAGAGTCCATTTGGGCTCTATTTTTTATATCTAGGCTAAATATTAAAAAACAAAAAATTATTTGTTAATATCTAAGGCTTTTAAAAAAGCCAAATCTCTATCAAGACAATTTTGCAAATATAATTCTGACGGTGCTGGTAGTGACTTAATAAGATTAATCGCTTTTGTGACAGAAACCCATAATACAACCGTACTTTTCTCGGATTCATCTTCATCTCCGATAAGTATTAGTAAGCCCTTTTCGCCAACAATCTTTAAAATATAACCCCAGGATTCACTTAGAAGGTTGTTATTTTTTCGATATTCAAGAGTGGTTCCAATATATCTTATTATTTCAGCATCACAGCCAGTTTCTTCTTTACACTCACGAATAGCTCCTTGTTCATATGTTTCATCATCATTAACGGCGCCACCGGGGATACTATAATATCCTTTATTTTTCGTAAAAAGTAAGGCAATATTGTTATCTTTATCAAAAACAATTCCACGAGTAGAACGTTTATGTTGAAATTGTTTTACTTCATCGTCTGAAACATTTTCTTGATTAAAAGTTGCTAATAAATTCATAAATTAATCATACCACGATAAATACAATATCTAACGTTCCTCATTTATCTGTTAATCGTACCAGACCTACATACTCAGCCAAGAATAAGCATTATTTAGTTATGATGCTACAATTATTGCATGGATAAAAAACTTACATTCGCAAGAAACCTAGTAAAAGGAAAAATAGCAGAAACAATATTCGCACAAATGTTACGAGAAACAGACAAGTACACTGTTTTAGAGTTTGGATATGAAAAACTTGTACCAGAACTTGTACAACAAGGATATAATGAAAATTTTGGACTTATTGAAACGTTAAGATCATCGCCAGATTTTGCTGTTATTAATAATACAAAAAAAGAAGTCAGACTTATTGAAGTTAAATACATGCATTCGATTAGTAAAGATTATGTACTAAAAGCAGCGACAAGAATGCATGCTTCTTGGAACCCCTCGTATCTTTTTGTGGCTACCTTAGATGGGTTTTATTTTAATGAAATTAATAGAATTATTGATAATCAGGGTGAAATAAATCCACTAAGGAACACATTCGTACCATACGAAATTCAAGCAAAGTATTTGCAAATTTTAATAAATTTTGAGTCAAATAAATAGCCATTTGAATTTATTTGCTGCGATAATTAATAATTTTCTTCCTGAAACGCATCCACTAATCCCAGCCATAGCTTTGTTTTCAATATAGATTCTTGATAATAAAGCTACTGTTTAGTATTGTTAGTCTGTGAATAAGAAGAAAAATAATCTAAAAAGGCATTTTGTAAACTTTTTCGGTGCTCTTGGTTACCTAGTGTGTTTAATGCAATGGCTTTGGGTAGTTTTACTGTATTCCAGTGTGGTGAAGTCAGTTGCTTTGTTTTTCGGCTCTGAAGCCAACAACACCGTTTCTAAATCCCCTGTTGTATTTGATTACAGTTCAAACTTAGCGTCGGTAATTGTAGTGGTTATTATCACTTTATTTATGACTGCCTTGTCAATCTATATAATATTTAAGATGCCATCGATTATAGTAAAAACTAGCAAAAATGCTGTCCGAAAGACTGCCGAAAGTGTTACTCCATTAGTTCTTCGAGCTGAGCATAAAAAAGATAACAAAAAGAATCATATAAAGCTTTCTGCACGAATAACAATGATAATAAAAATAATTCTATTGGTGATTCCAATTATTTTAGCCTATACTTCACAGTATATTGAAAAACAAGATATAGATTTATTTTTGGCTATGTATATTATGATTTGGCTATTATTTATTGCTGCTGTATTTTTCGGACTTCAGTACCTATTTGCCATGATATTAAAAATAAAAAAACAGGAAATTTGGTAGATTTTTAAAATGTTTAACACCTAGACGAGTTTACGTGTTATGATTGTACAGATATAAAATAACTGGAAAATATAATATGGCAAAGCATAAGAATTGGCATGGCGCAGCACGAAAGCGCATTCTAAAGAAAAAATTAAAGTCTAAACTAAAAAAATAATTAACCGGTATCTTTAATTGGCAGTCTTAAAATAAATTTAGTGGCAATATCTACTATTGCTTCTTTATAAATTTCTGCGTTATATCTTTTTTTCTACAATAATTTTACACTTAGTGACTATTGCAGCTAGTGCTCCAACTGCTGCTAAAACTGGCGCCAAAACAGCAACCACAACACCGATAGTAAGCGGTATTTCGATTAAAGTTTTATCATCCATGTCTTTTATGATAATTCGACGAATATTGCCTTCGTTAATCAACTCCTTGATTTTCGCAAGTACTTCTTCTCCATCAACTACAAATTCTTCAGTTTTATTCTTGCTCATCTACAAATCCATTTTCCCTTAAATCAGTTAGGAAAGTCATGGCAACATTTTTGTCGAATTCTGATCCGTCTTGTCTGTTTATTAACCTCTCTAGATCGACAACATATTGCTCTCTCTCTTCATCAGAACAAATCGAATAATAATAGTTCATTCTCTTTAATCTTTTTATTGGGTTCTCGATAGAAGGAGTTTCTTCGGCTATATCGTCAAGATGCTCACTTGTTTTAATATTCTCTTCCATTGTTTTGTCGATTCCATCAAAAAATCGAACATCCTTTGTCGTCATCCATTTCAAATCTTTATTAAGTTCCGGGGCTTCGGGATCTTTCATAATAAATCCTCCTTATCTTAATTATACTACCAGTTCAGTAATTTTATATGTTAATTTAATCATTTTTCATTAGTGATATAATAATTACAAATATGAAAAAACATAAATTAGCAAAAGTACGTTTTAGGCCATATGTTATTAATACAAATGAAAAGTCTAATTGGCTGCGAGCTGCAGCGCTTGGTTCTAATGACGGGATTATATCAATAGCAGGTTTAGTTATAGGCGTTGCAGGCGCAACACAGTCAAAAACTGCCATACTTACTGCTGGAATTGCTGGTATTATTGCTGGCGCAATATCTTTAGGTGCGGGTGAATATGTTTCAGTCAGTACTCAAAGAGATATGGAACAAGCTTTACTCGCCAGAGAAAAAGTTGATTTAAAAAACCATCCGAAAGAAGAATTTGATGATTTAGTATCTGCTTACGAACAAGACGGACTTGAACCGAAAATTGCTAAAATTGTTGCGGCTGAACTAACAAAAGTTAATGCATTTGCCACTCATGCTGATGTTGATCTGCATATTGACCCAAATAATTTAACTAATCCATGGAGTTCTGTCTTTGCTTCTTCTACTTCATTCGCTATTGGTGCACTTATACCTTTGGTGGTTATTATGTTGTCGGTTGATAAATACACTATTCCTGTTACATTCATCTCGGTTGTAATTGCATTAACTATAACTGGCATTATTAGTGCAAAAGTAAGTGGTGCAAATATTCTAAAATCAACGATTAGAGTTGTTACTGGTGGTGCACTAGCAATGATAATCACATACGCAATTGGTAGTCTATTTAACGTTGTTGTCTAAAATACTGTTTTTATAAAAAATAGTTGTATTTTAAGAAATGCCTAAGTATACTAATGCACTGTATGATAGACGTAATTATTGGGCTTCAGCGTGGCGACGAAGGTAAGGGTCGTTTTGTCGATATGCTTGCCGAAGACCACGATATAGTTGCTCGTTTTAATGGAGGGAATAACGCTGGTCACACAGTAGTGTTGCCTGATGGTCGTGATTTAGCTTTACATTTGGTACCTTCCGGTATTGCTCACTCACACGCAATGAATGTAATTGGCAATGGTACTCTTATTAATCCAGTCAAGTTAATTGAAGAAATCAATGACATCAAAGCAAAAGGCATAGAAGTCTCAAGAAATAATCTAAAAATTAGCTCAGCTTCACATTTAATACTTCCCCATCACATTCTTGATGATGAGATTCGAGAAGCAGGTACTTCAGGTCAAGGCAGTACAAAATCTGGTATAGCACAGGTTTCATCTTATAAAGCAATGCGAACTGGTACTCGAACTGAAATTATTAAACATGATTTAAAATACTTAGAAACACTAGTTTATGACGCTTTAATTGCACAGCGACCTTTTCGTGAAGCGGCTGGTTTAAAAACGGTTAACGAGAAATTATTAACAAAACAGTATGTTGAAAATGCAAAACTACTATCTGAATTTATTACCGATACCGTTTATTACTTGAATCAAGAACTTAGAAAAGCTAAACCAGCCCGAGTTTTGGCCGAAGGTGCACAGGCTTTTTTATTAGATATCGATCACGGAATGTATCCTTATACAAGTTCTTCGTCTACAACAACTGGTGGCGTCTCAACAGGTCTTGGTGTTCCACCGTCATTTGTTGATAAAGTAACTGGTGTTGCCAAGGCAGTTCAGTCACATGTTGGTGGTGGCCCATTTGTTACAGAAATCTTTGACAAAAAAACACTTAAAAAATTACATGGTGATATGGGTACAATTGATGCCGAAAAAGGTACAACCACTGGTCGTGTTCGTCGTTTAGGCTATTTTGACTTACCACAAATCAGACGTGCTCAGATGGTTAATGGAGAAGAGAACAAGCAAGTAATGGCATTATCTAAACTCGACTGGGTTCAAAGGTTTGGTGAAAAAATACCGATTTGTACAACTTATGAGCGCCATGGAAAGATTCTTGAGATTGCACCAGACGCTGCCTATAAGTTAGAACAGTGCACACCTAAATATACATATCTACCAAATTGGAATGAAGACATACGTGATGTTAGAGATTTTGAAAAATTACCTGTAAATGCACAGAACTACATTAAATTTATTGAAGAAAAAACTGGAGTATTAATAGCTATGATAGGCGTCGGTCCGCAACGTGATCAGGTTATTATAAGGTTATAATTATTGACGCAAAATTGTAATTAGTATATAATATACTAATTGTGGAAAAAGAAGCAACTCTTAATGCAAACTCATCACTGTTAAATAATAGAAAAGATCTATTTTTTGCAGCTGCAGATGGTATTTCAGATGTTATAAAATTACAGGGATTTGAACCTGTTTTAATGATAGAAGACGAAAATTGTACAGCGATAATTGATCATTCAGAAAACGTATCATATAACCCTTATAGACAGCAAATTGAATTACAACATTATTTATCTAGTTTGGTAGATTTTGCGCCGAATATTACAAATAACAGACCTGACTATATTTTAACAGATCAAGATATTTATCCAGAAGGAATGAATATGGCTTACGCACTTGGTTGTACGCCAGATAATGCACATTTATCGATTCAGTCTATAGCTCGAATAGTTAGAGCGACAGAAAACCCTTTGCTACAATATGATGCAGTCAGGCATATCGCTAGACATGAATTTGGTCATATTATAGGAATGAATTCAGAAAGTGATTATTTTAACCCAGATAAACGTCCAGGTTTATATGAAGGTCACTGCGCAAATGACTGTACAATGCACCAAGTTATGTCCCCAGAAGAAGCAATCGAGGCAGCTGAATACTTGAAAGATTATAATATGGCTGGATTTTGTATTGGGTGTGTTATTAAAATACGAGCTAAGTCAATAAAAGAACATTTTATTAATACTTGGTGAAAATGAAATACTATACTTCTATAGTTAGATTTAATAGTTTATCTACAGTTTCTGG
>JBAXKN010000023.1:0-10940 GCA_037135295.1 Candidatus Saccharimonadota bacterium | reverse complement strand
AGAGTCGTTTGACTCAAAATCCGAGTCTTGTTTGAGACAAGACTTACAAAAAAATGAAAACACCCCAAGGCACCGGGGTGTTTTTGATTCTTCATTGTTCTAATCAGTTGATTTTGGTATTTCAATTTTAGCTTTTTTTAGCTCAACATTTACCGCATCTTTTAATTTTGCTTCGTCGCCATAAACTGATGGGTCTAATTTTACGCCATTCAGATAAAAAGTAGGCGTTGCTTCAACTCCAGCCTTTTTACCTATCGCGTAATCTAGGTTGATCTTATCGCTTACAGATGATGACGCAATATCTTTATTAAACTTATTGATATCCAACCCCAGATCACTGGCAAATTTTTCAAAAAACTTTGTTCTGTCTGTTCCTGTTAGTTCACTCCACTCAGTCTGCGATGCATATATTTTATCGTGCATTTCCCAGTATTTACCCTGTAACCCTGCAGCTTCGGCGGTGCCTGCTGCTGCCCTGGCATTAGGGTGTGAGGTTGATATTGGGAAGTTTCGGAAAACAAATTGCAACTGTTCCTTGTATTGTTCACTAACTGCTTTTGCAATAGGATATGTATTGGCACAAGGAGGGCATTGGAAATCTCCGTATTCAATTAGCGTGACTTTGCTACCAGCCTTTCCAAATATATGATCTGCAATATTTCCATTTTGTTTATTTCCAGATTGGATGGTATTGACGTCTACTTTTTTTACGTCACTTCGTGAATTACCCGAAAAAATGACCAATAGCGCTAACAATCCTACTGAGAAAACTATAAATATTATCCAACTTGTTCTGTTCAAAGAATACTCCTTTTGTTTATGTGTCTATTATATCAAAAAGCAGTATCATCAGACAGTGTTGCCTAAATAGATTTTAGGTTACAATGGTTATGATATGTATATTTTCTTACTAATATTAACTGTATTTACTTTTATATTATTGCTACTTTTTGCGGCTTTACAGCCAGCCAGTAGTAAATTAAGTAGGTTTGAGTTAGAGCGTCGTTCCAAGTTGGGGGACAAAGATGCCGAATACGAATTAACTCGCGAGAAGCTTTTAATAGATGTCATTTCCCTTCAGCGCGTACTAGTAGCATTATTATTAGTTATCGTCGTTTTACTAAGCGTGGTGACCTTTAATTGGCTAATTGGGGTGTTTGTAGCGTTATTTGTAGCTTTGGAGTATGGTTCAATAGCAAGACTTGGTTTTTTAAGAAATTGGTCACAGAAATTATATATTCGATTTGAAAAGCATATTTTAAACTTCATTCAAAAAATGCCATATCTATTCAAGATATTACGCAGTATTCCTAATAGCGGCGATTCATCAAATCAACGGATTGACTCACGCGAAGAACTGCAATATTTGATAGACGAGTCGGTTGGTGTTTTGACGCCTGATGAGAAAAAGCTCGTTATTCATGGATTATCTTTTGGTGACCAGCTGGTAAACACTGTTATGACACCACGTAGTGTAATTGATAGCATAAAAAATACGGAATTTTTAGGCCCCCTAACTCTTGATGACCTGCATAAAACCGGTCACAGTAGATTACCGGTCATAAAAGGTGATGTCGATCACATTATTGGTATCTTAAATCTCAAAAGCCTACTAGCGCTTGATATAAAGCGCTCAACAACTGCCGAGAAAGCTATGGATGCGAAAGTTTATTACATAAGACAGGATCAGACGCTTCAGCATGCCTTGGCGGCTTTTTTACGTACTCATCATCACTTATTCGTCGTTGTTAATGAATTTCGTGAGACAGTTGGTCTGTTGTCTTTAGAGGATGTTATTGAAGCGCTATTAGGTCGTAAAATTATTGATGAATTCGATGCTCATGATAATCTTCGCGAGGTGGCTTTACGTAATCCA
The DNA here is from genome assembly GCA_037135295.1 of Candidatus Saccharimonadota bacterium. Taxonomy (GTDB): domain Bacteria; phylum Patescibacteriota; class Saccharimonadia; order Saccharimonadales; family Saccharimonadaceae; genus UBA1547. The sequence continues at coordinate 9,064 of JBAXKN010000023.1, read as the reverse complement.
AGAGGCAATAATCATCCAGAAAAAAGAGAAGACGTCTAGTCTAATATGGCTCTCAAGTGTTAGAATAGAGCCAAGATGGTAGTATGGCAAATAAATAACTGTAATTTAAGGGTCGGCAACTAGTTCCGGTAATCTAGTTGTGTCACCGACCCTCAATAGCCAAATATAATACTTTCAAAAATAAGGAATTTCAAATGGAACGAACTTTATCACGAGATTTAGCATCAAAAATCGGCGAAACCGTAACTATTAACGGTTGGCTGTATAAAAAACGTCTACTCGGAGGTTTAAATTTTATTACAATCAGAGATCGTAGTGGACTAACTCAAACAATTGTCGATAACAAAGACGAGCTTGAAAAGCTTCGTGGTCTACAAATTGGTACTGTTTTAGCCTTGACTGGTACAGTTGTATCTGACGAACGTGCGCCGGGCGGAGCAGAGTTGCACGATGTGAAGCTGGAAGTGATTGTTCCGGTAATTGATGAGTCGCCCATCGAAATAGATAAACCAATCAGTCACCAATCAGAAAACCTTGATACGCTATTCGATACTAGAGTTATTGGTTTGCGCAATATCCAGGAAGCAAATATTTTTAAAATTCAGGCTGGCATCAAAGAGTCGATTCGGCAATATCTTCATGATCTTGAATTTGTAGAATTTAACTCGCCAAAATTATTGCCAACTGCCACAGAAGGTGGTGCCGAGGTGTTTAAATTAGATTATTTTGGCAAAGAGGCAACGCTTGCACAAAGTGCACAATTCTATAAACAGATAATGGTAGGTGTTTTCGAACGTGCCTATGAAATGAACCCAACTTATCGGGCAGAACTGTCTGCCACCACTCGACATATGACAGAGTTTATTCAACTAGATGCCGAAATTGGATTTGTCGATTTTCAAGAACTTCTTGAAATAGTGGGGGGATTAGTAAAATCAGTGACTACAAGTATTTGGGAAACACACAAAATAGAGCTTACGAAGCTAAACGCCACCCCCGTTAAATTGTCTGAGAATATCCCTCAACTTTCGCTATCAGAAATCCACGAGCTTTACAGCAAGGCTACTGGTCAAAATAGCGTTGGTGAAAAAGACATGCGTCCAGATGAAGAAAAATGGATATGCCAATATACGAAAAAGAATCTCGGAAGTGAAGCGGTTTTTGTGACTAAGTGGCCAGCTGATGAAATGAAGTTTTATCATCGAAAGTCTGATGAAAACCCTGAAATTGCCGAAAGAGCTGATTTAATATTTCGTGGCGTTGAAATCACAACTATTAGCATGCGTGAAAACCGATATGATGTTTTGCTCCAACAATTAAAAGAAATTGCTGGTGGCGATCCGAATGCAGATGGATTTAAATATTACCTACAAGCTTTTCAGTATGGCCTGCCTGCCCATGGTGGTTTTGGCATGGGCTTAGAGCGACTCACTCAAAAGATTATTGGTCTAAATAACGTAAAAGAAGCCACATTGTTCCCACGTGATATTAATCGTTTAAAGCCATAGGGATATTATGGAAAACGCACGACCATCAGACCAGTATCCAACCGATAAAGTAGTTAACAAACAAAGACATTTTTTGGCAGTTTTTTTCCTTAGTTTTTTTTGGGGTGTGTTTGGTGTCGATAGGTTTTATCTAGGAAAAATATGGACGGGTCTAATAAAGCTTTTAACATTTGGCGGATTTGGACTTTGGGCAGTTATTGACCTGACATTAATTATGTCAGGTAGTATGCGCGACAAACAGGGTAATGAAATGTTAGAGGCAAAAAGATACAAGAAGTTTGCAGCAGTTACGGTATTTCTATTCGGGTTAGCTATCTGTGTGTTTGTGATATTAACTGGTTTGTCAGTAATGTACACAATAGATCAGTTTATTCAAAATGGAGGCATTGAAAAGCTAATTCCTAGTTTAAACAGCCAAACAATAGACCTTAACCAAATAAAAGATTTAAATATTAATCTATGATCCACTTTTCGTATTTGACCAAACAGCCCTCGGCGTTAGATAATAGTATAGTATGAAAATGTCAAAAAAATTTATACCTTTATTTTTGTTGGTTGCAGTTTTTTTAAGTAGCGCGTTTATTCTTAATGCTTCTGCTGAAAACTCAAATATGTCAGATCAGCAGGTCCAAACGATACTTTCAAACTGCTCTTCCACGAAAAATACATTAAATCAACTTCACGCAAGTGATGCACTATTGAGAGTCAATATGGGTCAAATATATGAGTCAATTTCTACTAAAATGATGAATGGTTTTAATGAACGTGTTTCGAATAACAAATTTAATAATTCAGATTTAGTAAATACGACAAATGATTATAACCTAACATTGAACACCTTTAGGTCTGACTATAAAGTCTACGAAGAACATCTATCATCAGCAATTAAGATTGACTGTTCAAAACAACCCGTCGCATTTTATGATGCCGTTTCTTTGGCCCGCAGCGAAAGGGACCGTGTGCACGCTGATATCGCAAAACTGAACCAATACTTAGATCAATATAAGTCGGCTATTGAAAAATTTGAAAAAGATTTCCAGTCAAATAACGGCGAGGGAAAAAATTAGTGGAACATCAAATTCATAAATTGGAAAATGATGATCTATCCTTCAGGGAAAAACATAGTTTCTCATTATTTATTGTATTTTCAATCTTTATTTCTTCTATAATAGTTGTTGCTAGTATGTTTATGTACAGCGGGAGTGGGGCGGCTCAATTAGACCTAAGTCGTCCAGGCTATGTGAGCGTTCGTTCTCAATCAGTAGTAAATGTCGACGATTTTAAAAATTTTCCCTCATTAGGTCCAATGAACCAAAATGTGATAAATGAATTCAAGTCATCATATGAAAAGCAATCACAAAAAGTAAAATCAGCCAATGCATTCGGAGGCGATTCTCTCAACCTCGACGAATTAGGTCTTACTGTTATATTAACTGAATAAATACTATTTTGTTGTCGCTAGTTTATCTCGTAACCAACCATCAATACTACCAGCGCCCATGCATAAAACTAACATACCCTTCGACCTAGCTTCTTGAATAGTATTCCATAGTTCATCACCAAACTCTACAATATGGATATTTTCCTTGTTGGTGATATTCTGGATTAATTCTTCTGGTTTTAATATCTCAAGGCCAGGATCTTCACGCGATAAATATGTCGGAAGCCAATAGATAGTGTTTGCTAATTCAAACTGGTTAGTATATTGGTCTCTTATCTCGTGTTGTCTGATGTTCTGATGAGGTTGGTAAAGTAATATGACATTATATGAAAGCTCTCGGGCTAATTGCAGTGTAGCGGCTATCTCTGCAGGATGATGTCCATAATCACTATATAAACCATCAGCTAATTTTTCAAAACGTCGATCTACGCCTGGAAAAATAGAAAGTATCTCGTCCGTATTTTGTGTGAAGTCAAGATGTTGAAGGGCGGTTTGAACTAGCGTTGCATTTCTACGGTTGTGTTCGCCAATGATAAATAAGTCACTTTTTATTGACGAGTCAAGCGTGTCGACCCTAGGCACGTCTTTGAATAGTTCATTATGCTGGTCGTCCCATGTTATAATTTGTCCACTTTTCAATGCGAATTGATGGAATGCGTCTAGATAATCATTTGCTGTCGGGTAAGTGTCTGGATGGTCATAATCAATTGAAGTTATCAAAGATAAGTATGGATTAAAATTTAGGAAATTTCGATCAAATTCATCACATTCGTAAATAAAATATTCACTTAAAGGGTCAAGTTTTCCGCTTGGTCCAAATTTAATTGTTGTGCCTATAGAATAACTTATGGGGATATCTAATTTTTGCATTGTCCATATCATCATACCGGTCGTGGTTGTTTTTCCATGAGTTCCAGCAATAGCTATTAGTTTTAAGCCGTTGTCATCAATAATGTGAGCAATCATTTCGTCACGTTTTGCAATTCTAATTTCTAATTCTTTCGCTAAAACTATTTCTGGATGGTCTTTTGGTAATGCGGATGTATAGACAAACCAATCTATTGGCTTATTTCGCTGACATTCCATAAGAAATGATCCGTCTTGATTGTTGTTTATGACGACGCCTCTTTTTTGTAACTCTCTTGTCATTAATGTTTCTTCTGGGTCAGATCCAGTAACACTATAGCCTGCGTCAAGAGAAATCTCTGCAAGTGGGCCGATACCAACTCCGCCTATCCCTGAAAAATATATATTCATAATATTTAGTATAACACTTCATCTTTGAGTGCATTTGTGGTGTAATGGTAGAGAGTAATAAGTAATACAAAAACAGTATGATAAAGTCATTTTTCTATAAAATATTAGAGCGTCGCCATTTCTGGCGTTATGCTACTTTTGGTGAAGTCGCGGATTTATATGCTTCCAGAACACTACGTATCGCAGCTGTTCATATTGGTGCAGGTTTTACCTCTGTTTATTTATATAAAAGTAATTATGACCTAGTATTCATCATGATTTTTTGGGCTTTAATTTATTTAGGTAAGGCTATTATAGCGCCACTTGCTGGGGTAATTGTTGCAAAAATCGGTACTGCCAGAAGTACGTTGATTAGCAATTTATTGTATATTCCCGCTATGTTGTCGCTAAGTTCTTTGGATAGATTTGGCTTTGTAGCAATTGTTTCCTTCGCAATATTTATGGGTGTTTCAGGTACTTTATATGAAGTTTGTTATTTTGTTGAATTTTCAAGGATAAAAAATCCAATTCACGCAGGAAAAGAAATTGGTTTTATGAATATATTTGAAAAAGTTACTATTACAATTAGCCCTGTTATCGGAGGATTCATAGCCTTAGCATTTGGTATGCAGGTGACAATGTTAGTAGCTAGTGTATTATTTGCATTTGCAGCTGTGCCACTATTCAGGTCGGCAAGCCGAACTGAATCAAAACAACGTATAAATATAAGGGGGTTCCCTTGGCGTATGGCTATTGCCAGTATGTTTGCTAGATCAGCGGAAGGTTTTGATATTGTTGCAACCTCTATTGTTTGGGGGCTTTTTGTCGTCATTTTTATATTTCCAAATGCCGGAAAAGACGTCTATGTGATAATTGGTGCATTATCATCAATTACTGTAGTCGTGGCTATAATAACCTCAATATTATACGGAAAAATTATTGATAGAGATAAAGGCGGTAACCTTTTAAAAATCGGAGTTGGTTCTAATGCCTTGGTTCATATTTCAAGGATTTTTGTTTCGACACCAGCTGGTGCTGTCGGTGTTAATATAGTTAACGAAGCGGCAACTACTGCCCAAAATATGGCTTTTTTGCGAGGTATGTTCGATATTGCTGACATTTCAGGCCACAGAATATTATATCTAGTCTGTATCGATATAATGAACAGCTTGGGTGCAATGACGGCATGTCTACTTCTAATTGTATGTGAGATTTTTATTGGTGGCCTTGACGGATTTAGAATTTATTTTTTCCTTGCGGCCTTCGCTATCCTTATCGTTGGAACAGCTCGTTTCCCAATATATCGAAAATAGCTGCACGCTAATGCTATAATGTCTATATTAGATTAGGTGGAATTAATAGTGGTAGACAAAAATCAAGCTCGTAGAAGTCTCAATCGGTTACAGCGCGTGAAAACGTGGCAATTAGTGATCATATTTATTCTTGCGTGTTTTGTTTCAGCTACTTTTTTACGACTAAATAATATAGGAATGGTAGAGCGACGTTCAGCAGTTTATGTGGCCGATAACGTTGGAGATAATAAAATAACTCAAAACCGGTTGTATGACTTACAACGTTATATTTCTGCCCATATGAACACCGATATTGGCAAGGGTGTTTTTTTGGTATCAACATACAATCGTGACTATCAGGAGCTAATTTCAAAAGCCTCAAATGACGTCAATCCAAACGGTAATATTTATAAAAAAGCTCAAGAAGTGTGTGCACCGCAATTTAAATCATATTCCTCTGCATATTTGCAGTGTTCTCTTAATGAACTAGCAAAATATCCTGCTAGTAGCGGTCTAGTTGATACAGTAAAATTATCACCTGACGCCTACGTGCATTCATTCATCTCGCCAGTGTGGTCACCTGATTTTGCAGGTTGGTCATTGTTGGTTTGTGTAGTAATTTTGATAATGATTATCGCCAGAGCTACCGGTGTTATAATCCTAAGGTTTTTACTTCGCAAGCATAAAAAAAGCATTTAACCGTTGACACCGAGCTCTCTTCAATGTAATCTACTCTTGTATAGCACTAACAGGAGGTATAGGAATCTTATGGCATACAAGCACACAAACTCAAAGGGTGTAACATATTACTTACATAGCACGGAAGTAACACTTCGTGGTGGTAAGTTACAAACAATCTACTTTTTTGCCAAAGTAGAAAAGAATGCGAAAGGTCACCCAGTTGATCTTCCTGCAGGTAGCGTAGTCAAAGAAAACCCACGTAACGGCTTCTTGACAGTATCAAAGAAAAAATAGTCTAATTTTAGACTTGCACCATAAGCTTGTTTGGTAGTATAGTATAATCAAACAAACAGGTGCCAGAAGTGCCCCTTCGGGGGCATTTTTGTTTGCCTAGACAATCCTATATTGACCTTACAAACCTATTATGCTATAATATTGCTAATGTCTGATATAAGTAAAGATCAATTACAGATAGATTATGGCCAGGTAGACACTGATCCAGTTATTCCAGTTGAAGTAGAGACAGAATCGGCTTTTGATAAGATGTTAAGAAAACATGGGATTACAGAGAGTGAGCTAGATGATTATGCCGAAAGAAGAGGCTGTTCCTATGACGAAGCATTTAGGCACTTTGGGATAACTAGAAAAGAGCTTGATAATTTAAATAGCCCCACTCCTTCGGATATTGCTGTCGATACTAAGGTCGAGAATTTGCCTGAATCACCTGCGCCATCCGTTAGTATCGCAGAAAGAGCTATAAATTTATCTGGTGCTCTTGACGATTACTTAGCCTACTCACGAACGAGCGGCTTTGTAAGAGCTTTAGAGTCGCACAATACGGATATTTATCGTAGATATGATGATCACAGAATAGTTAGAGTTATCGAAAGTAAAAAACCATACAGAACAAAAGGTGACGCTAAATTTCATAAGGCATTTGGAGTTCAAGCTTTGGCAAATGCAGGTTATGATTTGGAATCTACCGAGCATGAAGCTCAAATGTCTGCAAATCGTTTCATTGATACTTATACCGGTCCTGAAAATGAATCTGCTCGCTCAAAATTTCGCAGAGTTCTAAAGAAACAACGAAAATAACCCGTTTAAAAACGGGTTATTAAATTAATCAGATTTTTTTGTTATACCCAATTCTATTTAAAAACTTGTAATCATAATTAATATCTGTTTAACTAAACTTATAATTCATTTACGAAAGGGCATCTCGTGAACAAACAAAAATCTCAATCTGGTTTTGCACATCTTATAATAATAGTCGTAATTTTGTCGTTGGCCTTAGTTGGGTTATTGGGTTTTGTGTTTTATCAAAATATTCAGAAAAATAATAGTAGTTCGGCAGGCACAACACCTACTAGTCAAGACGATACAAAATCAACGATAAAATACAAAACTTTTACAGATGATGTCTATAAAGCTTCCTTCAAATATCCAGATACATGGACTTTAACATCAATAGATGTTCCTATGGCTGAGGATCAATATTGGAATAGAAGTTTAGAGGTTAAAAATGAAAATGGTGAATCTGTCGCCAAGCTTATACTTGGTCTTAGTGGAATAGGCGGAACTTGTATGGGTGAAGATGGTGTTGAGGTAAAAACTACATATAGCGTATTAGATTCATCGCTAAGTTCCATAAAAGCAGTTAAGTCTGTATCAGCTAGCTTTTTAGTAAGTGCCAGTAATAATGGTATGGCTGGCTATAGTGCTTCGTATGGTTTAACTGACACATATACGAAGGTCGGTGATTATCAGGTTTGTATGTACTACAATACATTTGAATCAAATTTAAAGGATGCCAATGGATACAGTTACCTAGTTGTTTTCGGAAATGGATTTTCTAATGATAAATATTTTGCAACTCTTGATGACGCAAAAAAATACATACAGAGTGATGAATATAAAGAAATAAAGAAAATGTTGCTGTCTCTAACTTTCTAGAGCGACAAAGATCGGCACTTTTTATGATAGTACTATTGGTTAGTGCCGACTAATTAAAATTATTTCTTGTCGCTTGTGCTTATGTAATGTAAGGTGATATATTATTATCATATGACAATAAAAGAAACATTTAAGTCATCTGGTTTCACTATAGTCGAGCTCCTCGTTGTTATTGTGGTTATCGGTGTACTAGCGGCTATTACTATAATTAGTTACACAGGCGTAAGTAAAAAAGCTACAATTGCATCACAACAATCAGATCTAACAGGTGCTTCAAGACAACTTGAAATGTATAAAGTAGACAATGGCTCATACCCAGCCACGCTAGACGGTAATAAGTGTCCTTTAACGCCTGTCGCTGATACAAAACGCTGTCTTAAGTCATCCTCAGGTAACACTTATACGTATACACCAGAAGCTGGGTCTTATCCTCAAGCCTATAGCTTAGATGCTACAAACAACAACAATAACTCAACTAACTATCGCATTACTAATACTTCACCCCCAGCGTTATTCGCGCTATCGTCAAATACTGCACCAGGAGCACCAACAGGGTTAGCAGGCTCTGCAACATTAAGTTTTTCAACTAATTTGAATTGGAGTGCACCATCAGATAATGGCGGGTCTGCAATAACTGGCTATAAGATTTATAGTGGACTTACTTCTGGAAGCGAGACATATTTAGTTACTACAGCAAACACATTAACATATTCTGACACCGGATTAACGGGTTGTACGGAATATTTCTATGTAGTTAAAGCAGTAAATATCATTGGCGATAGTGTGTTTAGTAACGAAATCAGTATCTCCGTTTCTAATGGTGGAAATCCTTGTCCAGACCTTGGTGGACCCTAATAAATTTTTTGATGTTCTTACAATAGTCTAATAAACGTAAGCGTTATGGTGGGGGTGGTTGGAATTGAACCAACTACCAAGTGGTTATGCTTCTCACT
>JBAXKN010000022.1:0-11068 GCA_037135295.1 Candidatus Saccharimonadota bacterium | reverse complement strand
TTCGACCTTATGAGTAGTCGTGAACGTGAAGGTGTAGAATATAGTTATCAAAACTTTTTGAACGCATTAAATCATCCTGTACAGATTCTAATCAGATCACAACGTGTCGATATTGGACCATACATTGATAAACTCGTACAAATACGTCGCAACCAAGACAATATGTTGTTAAACGTTTTAATGGATGATTATATTAATTTTGTTGATATATTATCCCAAGAAGCTAACATTATGGATAAATCGTTTTTTATTGCCATTCCATATTACCCTCAGGGAGATGTTAGCAATATAGTCGAACAAGGTAAGGGATTTTTTGGAAAGATTTTTTCTAAACCTAACTCTATTACAAAGATAGATACGGTAACTTACGAAAAAGCCAAAACAGAGATAAAAAATCGAGTTGATGGAGTAATGGCTGGTTTATTTCAGATGGGTATACAAAGCCTACAATTGAATACAAAAGAATTAGGCGAGTTATATTATAATTTTTATAACCCTGATACAGCAGTGCGTGAACCACTGGGTGATTTTGATGACGTAACCGCAACTTATGTAAAAAAAGGTGATGGTGATTCACTAAACCTTACAGGAGCAGCGTTATGATGGCAAAGAAAAAACCGGGAGTTAATGACATTGCTTCTGCTCAACTTGAACGCGAACAGCTCGAAGTTGAGCAAGCCTTTTTAAAAGGTATTACTACATTACGTGACCTAATCGCTCCAAGCAGTCTTGAAATTCACTCTTCGCATTTTCGCCTAGGTACAAAATACGGACGAACCTTATACGTCTATGGTTATCCAAGACAAATATATACAGGTTGGTTAAGCTCACTAATAAATATTGATGAAGTTCTTGACGTTAGTATGTTTGTGTACCCAGTTGAAAGCCAAGTGGTTTTAGGTAATCTGCGTAAAAAAGTTACTCAATTAGAAGCGTCAATGACTGTCAACAGTGAAAAAGGTAAGACCCGTGATCCAGGTTTAGAGGCCGCAATTGGAGACGCCGAAGAGCTGCGTGATCAAATTCAAGTTGGGGCTGAAAAATTCTTCCGATATGGATTATACGTTACTTTATATGCTGATAGCTTAGACGAGCTAGGCTTTGTTCAACATAAAATTGAAACTTTATTTGGGCAACAAATGGTTTTTAGTAAAGTTGCCAGCAGTCAACAAGAACAGGGTTTAAATAGTACAATTCCTCAAATGACAGACCAGTTACAAATTCGACGAAACATGAATACTGGTGCGATCAGTACTAGTTTTCCATTTACTAGTGCCGACCTAACGCAAGAAAACGGCATATTATACGGCATTAATATGCACAATAACGGCTTGGTTATTTTCGACAGATTTAGTCTAGAAAATGCCAATATGGTAGTATTTGCCAAAGCTGGTGCAGGTAAATCATTCACTGTTAAGGTTGAGGCTTTACGAAGTATGATGACAGGTTGCGAAATAATAATCATTGATCCAGAGAATGAATATCAAAAACTTTGTGAGGCAGTTGGTGGAAGTTATATAAGGTTAAGTCTAAACTCTAATACTCGAATTAATCCATTTGATTTGCCAAGAGTTATCGATACCGACGAGGCCGACAATGCGCTTCGATCAAATTTAATTACACTACATGGATTACTAAAATTAATGCTTGGAACAACAACTCAAAATGCGAATAACGGGGAACAGTTAACAGCCCTAAACCCTTCAGAAGAGGCTGACCTGGATCAAGCATTGATTGACACCTATGCCAGAGTAGGAATAACTAGCGACCCATTAACTCACAACTCACAACCTCCAACAATTAGTGACTTATATGACACATTACTGCATATGGGAGGCAGCGGGCCATCACTTGCACAGCGTCTACGTAAATATACATCAGGAACATTTGCTGGAATATTCTCTCAGCAATCTAATACTGAAATTAACAACACTATGGTTGTATTTAACACGCGTGATCTTGAAGACGAGTTAAGACCAGTTGCTATGTATATAGTGCTTAGTCATATTTGGAATATTATTCGTACCGAGAAAAAGAAACGCATGTTGATAGTTGATGAGGCGTGGCAATTGATGAAATATGATGATTCAGCAAATTTTATGTTCAGCCTAGCCAAGCGCGCAAGAAAATACTACCTTGGTCTAACAACAATCACACAAGATGTCGAGGATTTCATGGGTAGTAAAATGGGACGAGCAATTGTCGCCAATAGTTCTATGTCTATTTTGTTAAAACAATCACCAAGTGCTGTTGACGTTCTTTCTGGAGTTTTTAAATTGACCGAGGAAGAAACTAAACGTCTGGCTAATTTTCCGGTTGGACAAGGTTTATTCTTTGCCGGACAAAACCATGTTCACATTCAAATCGAACCAAGTGACACCGAAAAAGAACTAAGTAATACTAACCCGCAAATAGCCGACAAACCAATAAGTGCGGCGTCATTAGGCAGTCCAAGCGCAAGTAGTTATATTAATCCTGGATCAAATATTTAAGGTATGGTGTAGGTATATTATGGTAAACCCAAAAGGTGATGGCCTAAATCCTGGACAAATTCATTCCGATAAACTAATGAATAGTGCGCTTGATTTGAAAAAGGCCGAATCTGCAGGTAATAGTGTTGGTAATTCAGATGTAAAAAGTTCCGAAGAAAGTCCAGAAAAACCAGGTAATTGGTCAACTAAAGTTTCAAAAGGTGGCTCTAGCGCAGGAGGCATAAAGTCACTTCTCTCAAAGAGTAGTCTTAAAAAGAAAGGCCCAGCGCTTGCAATTATTCTTACCCTTTTGGGTGGCGGTGCATGGATGGGTAGTATGTCATTATCAGCTCTGCTACCAATGGCGGTAGCTTCAAATTTAGTTCAGAAATTTAATATTCAAGAGACAAGCGCCACCATCAGAACAGACAAAATAATAGAAAGTAGAATGATGGGTGACCCAATCCCAACAAACGGCTCTTGTAATTACATATTAATTGTTTGTCGTTTCAAAATACCTTCGAATAAGTTTCTGAAAAGACTTGAAATAAATGGCATAGCCGCAGTTGATAAAGCAGGAGATAAAATCGTAGCAAAGGGTTTATTCAACATTTCTAGACCATACGCATATAGATATACGAACAGTAACGGAAAAGTAATTGATGTAAAAGCTTCAGAGATAAGGACTATACGCATAAAAGATGCTGAATTTCGTAAAGGTTGGCATAACGCTTCAATGACAAGATTTGCCAGTTTAGCTGACACGGCATTTATGAAAATAAAGATGAGATTCGGCTTTACGGTTGCAGACAGGTTAAATACCAGAGTTAAGGCAGATGTAGATTTAAATAAAGGTACAACAAAAAGCCTTAGTACTGTAATAGATGATAGTATCAATATTGATAATGGTGTGAAATCAGCTATAAAAAATGGTGGTAGTGAGGCAGTGGACACACTAACAGAAAAACTAACCGATGAGGCTACTGCAGAAGCAAAGAAACTTTCAAAAGGAACTAGTGCTATTACAATGGCGGTTGGCGCAATCTGCCTTTTGTCGGACGGCCCAGGTTTAATAACTAAAACCGTTAGAGGTTTTCAGCTGGCACAATTAGTTAAGTATAGTGCCGTTTTCTTAACAGCTTTTGGAGCCATAAAAGCTGGAGACGCAAGCCCCGAGGAGGTTAGTGTAATTGGAAATGCACTTTCCCAAACCTCATCAAACGGAAAGTCGGCTATGGACTCTGATGGCATGAACTATGTAATGAATAACGATAAAATCATGAAATCTGATAACTACAAAAAGTTTGCTCCAGGCGCAACTGTAATCGCAGCCCTAGCTGGAATTATGGCAATAACAAATAGCTCTGCCCGAAAGAAAACATGTAAAGTAGCTGCCAACCCGATAACAGGCGCAACTTTTGATACATTTCTAGCTTTGAATGCCGGTAACTCATTTGGTACCTCTATAGCTGCAGCTGCCGTTGATATGGCGGCTGGCTTAATACTTGGGTACGTTCTCGATCAGTATCTTCCTGGAATGATAGAAAAGGTCGTTCAATATGTTCCGATCGGCGCTATGATGAACGCAATATTAGGGTATTTTGTAGGTGACCTAACGAAAGACTTAAGTGGCGAAGACGTTGGCGATGCCCTAGTTAGTGGCGCAAGCCATATAATGGGCCAGACTGGTAACCAGGGTGGTAATATGCCTCTGTCAGTTAACCAAGCAATTGCATATGCCGAGATTACAAAACAAGTTCAAATCGCAAATGCCGAAGAGGATAGAGCAACAATGAGCCCATTTGACCCAAGTAGCCCAAATACAATGATGGGGATGATGATAAATAAAATAATACCCTACACGACATCAAGTTTTGCCTATAGTTCAATACCTAACGGTCTAGCAACTATTAGTAAGGTCGCCCTGGGATCGATTGGCACTATTGTACAACCAACTACCACAGTAGCCGCAGACCCAAGTGCTGAATATAAACAGTGCGATGATCCAGACTTAAAAGACAATGACGTTGCGGCTGGGCCATTTTGCAATATTATATATGGCATACCACCTAAATATCTCGACAAAGATCCAGTAACAGTTGTTGAGGAATTAGTAGCTAGTGGTGATATTGACAAGGAGACTGGTGAGCCAATTGATAAAATAGTAGAATTTAAGCAAAGTCTTAAAACTTGGATGGAATTATGTACAGATGGAAAATCATCCCAAGCTAATAACTGCAAGATAACTGACAAAACCGCAAACTTTGCACTATACACCATCGATCATCGTATTCAGAAAACAATGGATGAAGAGTTGCCAGTATCAACAAGTAGCGGCAACACTGGCACTAAACCAACTGGTACAGGAAAACAAATAACAATCATAACTTACGGCCACAAAGACGGACCAGTCCCGGCCCATACAAATGGTTTTGACGCGGATGTCCAAAACGTGACTGATAAAATCATAAATAATAAACATGGCTTTGATCCTGAAGTCCAAAACCCAATCCTTGCGGGATCAAAGGCGAAGGCTTGGTTAGCCAAAATGGAAAATGAGTGGTATCCGAAATTCCTGGGCGGCGAAACAATATCAATTGGTTGCGCGCGAGGTCATAACCGATCTATATCATTAATGGTAGCATTTACAAAATTCCTTAGAGCAAACGGTTGGACAGTTACAATCCATAATAGAGATTTTGAATTTAAAATACCACCAGAATACGGTGACAACAAAGTTAGCGCCAACTTTTTTAATACATTCATTGCATCGGAAAATTCACAGACATTCAACAACGCATTAAACACAGCAGGACTTGTAGCGGCATGAAAAAAACATACATTATTATAGCTATTTCAGTCGCAATATTATTTTTTGGTGGCATTGCTTACTTTGTATCACAATCAAATAACTCCGACAAAAGCTCTATTACGCCCGACCATTATTATGTTGAAAAAAATATGGAACAGTTCGCTAAAACCACAAAACCGGCTGTAGAAAACTTCGTGTCCCAGGATAGCTCGGAGTCTGCGAAAGCACGAAAAACGAGATTAAAAAAATACTTCACCGATGACAGTGTAGTGTACGATTATGGCTTGAATAATATCAGCCCATCAATCAATAAAACTATAGCTAAGTTAACCTCTGTGATCTCATTTGGCGACAAAGATGGTATATTTGCTGTTCAAGCCATGGTAAATGTACAATTATTCTCTGATAAAAAATTCCTTGCGTCAAATATTCAAACCTACATAGTCTCATTCAAAAAAAATAGCAAAGGGGGATTCGATAAGCCCTACGACATAAAGGAACAGTTATGAAAAAACAAATCTTTAAAAGTCTGCGAATACTTGGTATCTATGCCAGCCTAGTTGTTATCATGTTATCCAGTCTGACGCCATTAAAGGTACTGGCGATTGACGAGGGATTTTATTCGGGAAATGATATTTTATTCTATAACCCAGATGATTGTGTCATTTCTACAGGTACGGGAACAGGAACGGGGACGGGGACGGGAACAGGAACGGGGACAACAACTACAGGTACCAGCAAACTAGACGGATATACACTTCCGGCTGATTCAGGTAAAGTTGCTTACGAAGATCCGATAAACTCATCAGGCAGATTAACAACAACTGGTGAAACTGTTACTTTCCACGAACTTGCCGCAAAATCACCACAAGTCTATAGAGACTACGCAATTAACATGCGATGGAATTGGACCGCTTGGTCTTGGAACGTTGAAGGCGGATCGTACAATAAAGGCCTTGACAATGCTCAATATAATTGGATGCGAGCAAAACCGAGGATTATTCTTGTAACAAATAAGAGAACTGGTAAGAGCATAAACGCTGCAGCCTTGGAATCTGGTCCCGCACCTTGGACTGGGGCAAAAGGAGCTCACAAAATAAGCCCGGGCCACTACAGTGGAGCAGACATAAACGGTTGGCCTAACTCTGGTACAATCAAAGGTACACCAAGTAAATATACGGGGCGAGTAGCTGGACTGACACCGAAAGCAATATCTGCCATAGGTGCTAAGCAGGGTATGTCTGATGGTAGTGGTGACGTCCTTACCTACTCGTGGGCAACAAACCAAAGTGTAGCACCAGGGCCAACCACAGTCGCCGCTACTCCTAGCCAAAACACTGGTACATTTGCTACAACTACTCCAGCTCAAACACAAGTCAATAATTCAAACAATGCAACATCTGGCAGTAACTCATGTGGTAGTACAGGTACAGGTACAGGTACTGGTACAGGTACTGGTACAGGTACTGGTACTGGTACTGGTACTGGTACTGGTACTGGAACTGGAACTGGAACTGGAACCAATAATGGTGCCATAGGTAATCAGATTGCAATAGTTGCCCTAAGCTATGCCAGGAAAACACCCGTAAGCAACGGTGAAAACCAAAGAAGCGACGCAGAACCAGCATTTTTGGCAGCTCTAAAGAAATATAACCCCGGTGGTGCAGTAGCTGATTGTGGGTGTTATGTTGCGACCGTTATGCGTGCGACCGGCGATAAGGGTTATCCATCCTGTGGCACAGCAACCCAACTTAGTTACGTCACTTCCCACCCAAAAATTTATAAAATTATTAAGCCCATCAAACTATCTAGTCTACAACCAGGCGATGTCATGATTGATAGAGACGGTAGTGTACACCATACCCAGATATATATAGGATCTGTGGGTGGCAAGTACCCCGTAGTTGATGCATCTCAAGATGAAAGAGTTCCAGGAGTTAAGAGAAGTGTTGATTCGCGTTTCATAGGCCATGGTGTTATAGCTAGGAGAATTTAGTGATAGATATTCGAAAAATAATAAAAATAGTAATCATAAGTATAGGTGCCTTAGTTTTAATATATGTAGCTTTCTTGATATACCAACTTATACCAAGATCATATATAAAATTTACAACAGCACCTAGTAGTGTCGTGGTGTTAGTTGATAATAACGACAAACACTATATAAAAAATGGAGATACATTAACGGTTGCACCAGGAAAACATACAGTAACGGTGTTTGAAGATGAATTTAACCCAGACTTGCAACAGATTGAGGTTGAAAATGGCAAGACATACGATTTTACGTCGGCTTTACTAGCACTAACAAAAAGCGCCCGTTCCAAACTTGCAAACGCCGAATCTGATCTAGTGCTAGAAAAAATAGATGCTAAGAACCAAAATAAATTTGGCACCATTATAGAAAATAAGAACCCTGTTTTCGGAATATTACCAATCCAAGAGGAACATTATACTATATCGGACTGCCGCTCACAGCGGTACCTAAATGATCCGATTGCAGTCGCCATATGTATCGAAGTCGATCTTTCAGCAACTGGGCCGGAATGGGACTATAAAAGTGACGCATTGGATAAACTAAGGTCCAGTACTTTTTATAGTATTGAAGATTACGAGATTATTTGGGACATTATTTTACCCTATGGGTCTTCAGATTAATAATTTTTATATCACCCTTAATAGTATTAGGTAATGTGGTCGAACTTATGACCATTTGACCAGCAGACGACAATAAACGTTTCTGACGGCTATCATCCAGTTCGCTAAACACATCATCTAATAAAATAATTGGCTTCTTATTTGTTATTTGCTCGATTATTTCTACCTCTATAAATTTTATAGCCAGCACAATAGTTCTAATCTCACCGCGTGAGGCGACGTCTAAAGCGCTTGAATCATTAAACTTGAATATGACATCGTGTCTATGGGCACCTGTGCTAGTAAATCCTAAAACTTTGTCTTTTTCGATGTGTTTATTTAAATCATTTAATAATTTTTGTTTTATGTCGCCAATATACGTATTTGAATAATGAACCGAAACCAAATCATTCGATTTAGCAATTGAATTATAAACTTCGTCAAGTTTACTATTTATTTGTTCAATAAATGCAATTCGCTTTTCAATAATATATGAACCATACTCACTAAGCGCAATATCCCAAACAAATAATTCATCGCTTGATATATATGATTTTTTCATCAAGTTATTTCTTTGTTTTAAAGCACGTTCATATTTATGAAGTGCATTTAAATATAATGGGTCTAATTGACTAATAAAACGATCAATAAATTGACGTCGTCTAGTGGGGGATCCGTGTAATAACCTCAGATCATCAGGTTCAAACAAAACAACTGGGTGTTTATTTTTAGCAGCCATTCTATATGTCAGATTATCGTCTATATTAATTTTTTTACGACCTGTTGATAGGTTAGGGTCGAACGTTATTGTATGTTTTATATACGAATCAAACTCTACATCAATTCGCCACCAAGGTGACTCATATCGTAAAATATCACTATCTGTCCCTTTAAATGAAGTTCCTTGAAGTGCAATATATAAAGCCTCTATTAATGACGTTTTTCCACTACCATTATTTCCAGTTATCACCGTAACAGTGGGTGATAATTTAATAGTGAACTTCTCGTGAGAACGAATATTTTCAACAGATAGTTTTTTTACCACCGTCATATCAACACATCACTAACTTTTTAAAGGCATAATAATATGAAAATAATCAGTATCTTTTTTAGTAGATTTCAGTATACACGGTGCAATTTTACCACTAAAACTAAATTCTACCTCATCACCATCAACCACTGATAAAGCTTCACTAAGATATCTTGAATTAAGTGTTATTTGACCATCAGCGCTTACTTTTGCGTTTGCCTCTGAATTATTTTCACCAAACTGTGAAGCAATGGAGTGAACCGATAAACATCCTTTATCTTTATCGGCCGTAAGTGTAACACTTCCGCCTGATTCGCGGGCAAATAATCCTGCAATCTTTGTTACTCTAATAAAATCTGCTTTATTTAAAGTGACAGTAGTTTCGGATGTACTTGGAATTAATTGACGATAATTAGGAAAGTTTCCATCAATTAATCGGCTAATTATTTCAGCATCATTAATTCTAAAACGAACTTGAGTTTCATCAAATAGAATATCAATTTCATCTAGATCATCTGTAATATTTCGAAGGACTTCTTGTAATGTTTGAGTTGGAATAATCGCTGAAACCTCACTTTTTGTTTCAACTAATCTTCGTTCAGCTAGGCGGTATCCATCTGTTGCTGCTAGAAATAATTGTCCTTCAAATGAATTCCAATAAACACCAGTTAATACTGGTCGGGTTGAATCATTACTACTTGTAATAATTGTTTGTGAGACAGCATGTTTAAAATCTTCTACTTTAATACTATATTGAATTGATGATTTTTCGTTAATCGTAGGTAGTTCAGGGAAGTCATCAGCTATAAAACCATTAATAGTTGAAGTGTATGAACCACTTTTAATATGTAAGTTTTCATTAATAACTTTCAATTCAATTAATTCTTTTGGAAGAGATGAAATAAACTCTGACATTAAACGAGCGGGGATTGTTATTGCACCAGGTTTAGATATTTTAGCCCCAATATATTGAGTTGATGCTATTTCAAGATTTGTCGCTGCTACGAGTAGGCGATTTCCATCAGTTCTAAGAAGTATATTACTTAATATTGGTAATTGTGTTTTTGTACTTGCAACTCTACCAACAGCAGATAGTGCACGATTTAAATTTTCTTGGGTTACAGTAAGTTCCATTATTATTACCTTTCTTTAAGTTTCATTTATTGGGTGTATTAATAGGTGTTGTGGATAATAGGTAAAACTTTTATTCAACAGACTAATTTTATAGATTAAGTGTGTGTATAAGGTTGTGTATTTAATTAGTAAATCTAGTCGGATAAATACCACTTTTAACCACTTGTTAGTATATAGATATATATAATTTAACTTTACTGTGGATGAATTAACACAATTTAACCAACTAGTAGTCCATAGGTTGTTCACATTTTTTACCCAATTTGTGAATACAATATTAGGCATATAATTTCTCCCTTATTGAGGCAACTTGTTCACGAATAAGAAAATCTAACTTGATAGCTTTTTCAATCTTTTCAATCGAATGAATAGCTGTTGTATGGTCTTTACGGCCTAATTCAACTGCAATTTTTGGGAAACTAAGGTGTAATTCACTTCGTAGTAGGTACATTGCAATTTGTCTTGGTACAACAATATGTTTATCACGTTTTGAACCACATATTTCACTAAGGTCTAATTGGAAGTGTTTTGCAGTTCGATCGATAATTTGTTTACTAGATATATGTTGTGGCCTAGAATGACGAATATTTCCTAGTAATCCTTCAGCTGTTGTTATATCAGGTTCAATACCACGCATTTCAGCGTAGGCGAGTAATTGGTTTAATGCGCCTTCAAGTTCACGAATATTAGTTTTAATATTAGTGGCAAGGTATTCAACTGTTTCTTGATTTAATGTGACACCCGATTGTGAAGCTTTAATATTTAATATTGCACAACGAGTTTCAAAATCCGGCATTTGAATATCAATTGCCATACCCATTTCAAAACGACTACGTAAACGTTCAGTCAATGTTGGGATACTTTTTGGTGGTTTGTCGCTACTAATAATAATTTGTTTATTATTTTGGTGTAGGTGATTGAAAGTATGGAAAAATTCTTCTTGAGTTTTTTCTTTGCCAGCAATAAATTGCATATCATCAACAATCA
>JBAXKN010000021.1:0-11865 GCA_037135295.1 Candidatus Saccharimonadota bacterium | reverse complement strand
CAAGCAATGGGACAATTTTTATGGCACAGAAGATAGGCCAGAACGCTGTTTACGGTTTTCTTGGTGGTACATCTGGATCTGGCGCAAACAATTTTATATTTGACTATCAACCAACTGGAAGTCTAGGACGTTTTCGATTTAACGGGGCTGATGGAAATTTTGTAGGTGTTGGGAGCGCTGTATATAGTCTAAATCAAAACTATGTCATTTCAGGAAGATGGAGTGAAAGTCAGGTATGGTATAGCGTCGATGGAGTATCTACTTCCCCTGTTTCTACTGACGCAATGACATCCGTACCATCACCTTATATCTTACATTACACCCCAAGAGCGGACACATATAATAGAATCATTTTTTATCCAATTACATTATCTGGCGCTGATGTTACGACAGTCACCAACGCCATCAAAGATGGACCATAAACTAAGCAATTCTTCTGTAACCATAACCGCACATAGTATATAATGGTAACATCTATGGTATTTAAAAAATTACATGGTCTACGAAAAGAAAATGCATCAGACGATTACATCGTCGCGCTTGATATTGGAACAGAATACGTAAAAGCATTAATCGCTAAATTAGATGGTGAAGATTTGAACATTGTTGGTGTTGGTAGGTCACATCAACAGATTAGTGATATGTACTCCGGCGCAATAGCAGATATTTCAGGTGTTGTAAGAAATTGCGAGGATGCATTAACAGAAGCCGAAGACCAAGCAGGTTTACAGGCTAAAAGAGTTGTTATAGGTATTGCAGGTGAACTTGTTAAAGGTGTAACTAATACTATCCGTTATCGCCGACCACAGTCGGATCGTCCACTTGATACGGCTGAAATGGAATTTATTATTGAAAAAGTTCAGGAACGAGCCCAAGGCAAAGCTCAAAAACAGATTGCCTTAGAAACCGGCAATGCCGATGTCGAGATTAAGCTGGTTAACAGTGCACTAGTTAGTATCCATATTGACGGCTATAAAGTCAGTAATCCAATCGGTTTTCAAGGTAATGACGTAGCTGTACAGATTTACACCGCTTTTGCTCCTATGGTTCATATTGGCGCCCTTGAAAGGGTAGCCGAAGAGTTATCACTTGAACTATTGGCGGTTGCTGCCGAACCCTTTGCAGTTAGTCGAAGTGTTTTAGGAAATGATGCCAATAGTAATTTCACGGCAATCCTAGCTGATGTAGGCGGTGGTACAACGGATATTGCAGTTGTTGATGACGGTGGTGTTGAGGGAACAAAGATGTTTGGCATAGGTGGACGAAGTTTTACTCGTACGATTGCCAGTGAAATGGATATATCTTATGATGATGCCGAAAAACTGAAGGTTAATATCGAAAGTGAAAAGATAAAACCAAGTGTTGCCGAAGATGTTAATAATGCAATCGATAAAACCTTAGAGGTTTGGATATCAGGGGTGGAGTTAGCGCTTAGCGAGTTTGATTCAGCCGATCATTTGCCAAATAGAATATTACTTTGTGGCGGTGGCTCAAGTTTAAATAGGCTAGTTGAAGCTTTGCAAAAACAAGATTGGCACAAGGATTTACCTTTCACGAAAAAACCTTCAGTTCATCATATTAAGCCGTCTGAAGTTATTGGAATCAATGATTTAACAGGGATAATCAACGACCATACTTTTATTACAGCTATGGGCTTACTGAGGGTTGGTTATGATACAATTATTGGCAGTAACGACAACGATACTATAAAAGATAAGTTAAACCGGATTTTAAGAATTTGATATGAATAAAGATATAATTTACATCGACACAGAAGACGACATTACGGCTATTATTGGCAAGATTAAAGCTAGTTCTGAAGATACAGTCGCATTAGTCCCACCAAAACGAACCGGGGTGCTACAAAGTGCGGTGAATCTGCGACTTCTATCACGTACAGCTGAAAAAAATAAAAAGAAATTAGTTTTAATTACCAATAATAAAGCATTAATTGCCCTGTCTGCACCTGCAAAAATTCCTGTTGCTAAAAATCTACAAGCTAATCCTGAAATAGCTGAAATTGCTGCCCTTGAAATCGATGATGGTGAAGATATTATTGACGGTTCAAGTCTACCAATTGGTGAATTAGTAAAGACGACAGATTATTCCAAATCAGATGATATATCTGATGATATCAGTACTATTGATATTGACGGCGAGGGGCCCGAATATATCCCTGAATCTTCAGACGGACCAGATTCAAAGAAACCATATAAAAAATCAAAAAAAAGTGACATTAAAGTACCTAATTTTCCTCAGTTTAGAAAAAAGCTTTTCTTGGGCATAGCAGGTGGCGTATTACTTCTGATTTTTCTAGTTTGGGCTATTTGGTTTGCACCCGCCGCTACTATTATTATTACAGCCAAAACAGAACCAGCGCCAGTTAGCCAAACACTAAAACTAGGCGGTACCACCCCAACTGATGTTAGTAAAAATATCATTCAAACTGTTATTAAACAGTCAAAAAAAGATATAAGCGTTGAATTTACCGCAACAGGCACAAAAGATATGGGTCAAAAATCTACAGGTACAATTACGATTGAAAATTGCGATGATACAAATCCAATAGTCATTCCAGCTGGCACAGCTTTTGTGACTGCCGGAAAACAATACCTTAGTAATAGTCAAGCTACAATTCCTGGTCTTTCAGGCTCTTCACATAACTGTCAAATAGATGGTACTGGCGCTGGTACTGCGAATGTTGCTGTGACAGCAGGTCAGTCAGGTGAAAGCTATAATATAAATGCCACTGCCTATTCGATAGCTGGTGTAAGTGGTTTTGTGTATGCTAACGGTTCTGCAATGGCTGGTGGAACAACCAGAATGGCTACTGTTGTTACTGCTGCTGATGTTCAAACAGCTAGCCAGGCCTTGGTTGATTTACCAACAAATGATTCTAAATCGCAGCTAACTAAACAATTTACTAATGGCGAAAAAGTAATTACTGATAGTTTCACCGTCGATAGGGCTGCAGCAGTGTCTGTGCCAGCTATTGGCGCCGAAGCAACTACAAAGGCTAAATTAACCTCACAAACCACCTTCTCGCTAACTGGTATTGCGAAATCAGAGTTAGTGGAATTCTTAGATGCTTCACTTAAAAAGCAAACAGATTCCAACCAGAGGGTCTATAATAACGGTTTTGATAAAGTCGTGCTTTCGGGATATTTAAAAGATGACCAAGGCTCTTTTGTAAATATTGGTGCTGTAGGTCAAATAGGTCCAAAAATTGATGATGCTTCGATAAAAAATGAGGTTAAAGGTAAGCATTATGGTGATGTACAGTCACTAATAAAGAAGGAAAAAGGAGTTACAGACGTCGATGTTAAATTCTCTTATTTCTGGGTGACTACCGTACCGAATGATGTTAAAAAAATCAAAGTCGAATTTGTCCTGTCAGATGCATAGTTCAACTACAATTGTTTGCTTGGATGTGGGTGAAAAACGTATCGGCGTAGCGGTCGGCGATAGCGCTGTTCGTATTGCTGTACCGTTTGAAACCATAGAAGTAGACGGTGATGAAATACAAGCAATTGCTGAAATATACATTAAACAAAGTGCAGATATTTTAGTAATTGGATATCCTCGGAATCAATCTGGCGAGACAACAGCTCAGACAAAGTATGTCGAAAATTTTGCCAAGAAATTATCTGACATAAGTGATAAAATTGTATTTCAGGACGAATCGCTGACTAGTGTTATTGCCGAGCAACAGTTGATTAATCATAAGCGTCCGTATTCAAAATCAGACATTGATGCTCAAGCGGCATCAATAATATTACAGGATTATATAGAGGCAAATTATGCATAGTGTAAAAATAAATCACAAACAACAACCAATTAATGGTCAACCAAGTGGCTTAAAACCGCCGAGACAACGTTCAATAGGTAAAATCTTTGCCTGGATAGGTGGCGTAATAGCGTTTATCATAATAGGATTAGTTGCCAGCGCATTTATTTGGTATTATATTCAGCTTTCACCTGTCGGAAGTGATATCGGCAATTTAAAAAAGATAACAGTTGCACCTGGCTCGACATCATCACAGATTGGTAAATATCTTGAAAAACAGTCAATTATTCGTAATGCCACAGCTTTTGATATTTACGTGCGTCTTTCTGGAAAAAACAATGTTCTACAAGCAGGTTCATATCGATTATCATCGGCAGAAACTGTTCAGCAAATCGTTGAGCATTTCGTAAAGGGCTCGGTTGATCAATTTAGTATTACATTTTACCCTGGTGCGACACTTACGGACACATCAGATAAACCAGAATCAAAAAAACAAGATGTTACTACAGTTTTTAAAAAAGCAGGTTTTTCAGATGAAGAAATCACAGCAGCGCTTGAAAAATCGTACGATAGTCCGCTGTTTTCTGGCAAACCTGTTGGTAATGATCTAGAAGGCTATATATATGGTGAAACATATAACTTTAACACTGGTGCCACAGTAGAGGATATATTAAACGGCACATTTAAAGAGTTTTATTCTGTAATTCAGGATAATAACCTAACTGAAGGTTTTAAGAGCCACAATCTAAATCTATATCAAGGGATTACCTTGGCTTCGATTATTCAACGTGAGGCCAACAGTGAATCCGATCAAAAACAAGTTGCTCAGGTCTTCTATTTGAGAATGAGTTCTGACATGGCACTAGGGTCAGACGTTACTTATCAATATATAGCCGATAAAACAGGGGTGGTTCGTGATACAAACCTCGATTCGCCTTACAATACACGTCGCTATCCAGGTTTGCCTCCAGGACCAATTTCTGTGCCTAGTTTGTCTGCGCTATTGGCTGTTGCTAAACCAGCCAGTGGTGACTACGTGTATTTCTTAAGCGGTGATGATGATGTTACGTATTTTGCCAAGACCAATGCCGAACATGAAGCTAATATTGCCGCACACTGTAAGGTAAAATGTAGTACGCCATAAATTGACATATAAATCAATAGTTGTTATACTTATTTACAGCACATTTGTGGTTTTGTCTACTGGTGCAGTTATTTTTTTAATACTGCGGGTGGGTAACACAAATCATAAATGAGCCTACCAACAAATGTCGCACGGGCGCAACATAAATTGAACAAATATTATTAATAAATGGTCGAAATGTGCCCCGTTCTTAGCGAGAAGAAAGACAAAGTAGGGTAGACGCCCCTATAGCAATATAGATGGCGGGAGAAAGATTATTCGTAACGAGATCACAAAGAGCTTTGCTCGAGTGTCAGATACTTCAAATAAACAACAAACCCAGACAAAAACTCGTCGTGGGGCGAAATCTAAAATCAAACCATCTTTAATTGCAGTATACGCAAGTACTTTTGTATTTATAATTGCATTAATTTTTATTGGTTATCAAGGACCTCAGAATTCGTCTGCGGTTTCAAATGCTGCGAATGTTAACTCAGCTAGCCAAGTTAATGAAACTTCCGTTGATGATGTGGTTTCGACTAGTGTCGCAGCAAATGTTGCTCAGGCAGCAAACTTGCCGATTGCTACATCTGTAACTAATTTAGCGATATCGGCTCAGACTAAGAGTGAATTTTCACAAGCTGATGTAGTCAGTACTACCAAGCCTCAACTTATTCAGTCATCTGCCGTAAACCGGTCAGTCACAACCTACGTTACGGTTGCCGGTGACACAGTTGATACCCTATCTGCAAAATATGGTATTTCTAAGGAAACCATTAAATGGGCAAATAATCTAACAACAGATGCCATACCAGTTGGAAAAGAATTAAAAATTTTACCTGTTGATGGTGTTATTTACAATGTGAAGGCTGGTGATACGATTGATTCTATTTCAACGAAATATTCTGTTGATAAAACTCGACTAGTTCTATATAACGATCTAGATATTAGTGGTTTAGCGCCGAATACAAGCATCATTTTACCTAACGCAACTCTTCCTGGTGAAGAACGTCCAGGTTATGTTGCACCAGTTGTCTATACGCCAACTGTAACATTCAACTACGCAGGTGCTGGTACTGGCTTTGGTGGTGATACTTGGAGAATTGGCGTAGGAACTGCCGATGGTCCTTATGCCCACGGTAACTGCACACTATATTCCTATAATAGGCGAATACAATTAGGCCTACCTGTTGGGACTAACTGGGGTAATGCAGGTTCATGGGCCGCCAACGCTCGAGCTAACGGTCTTGTCGTTAATAGTACACCTGGCGTAGGTGCGGTCATTCAGGACTGGGGTCACGTAGCTATTGTTGAATCAATACTTCCTAATGGTGACCTTAGTATCAGCGAGATGAATGCCTATGTTTCTGGTGGCGGATACAACATCGTTTCAGGACGTATTGTTCCTGCAGGAAATATTGGTCAGTATTTATATATTCATTAAGAAATAATAAACATTATACTAATCGCCTCTGTTAATTCAGAGGCGATTATGTTATTATATCCATATATGTTTGTCGATACCGCCAAAGTATTTATCAGCGCAGGAAAAGGCGGCGACGGAGCCGTCAGTTTTAGACATGAAATTTATGTCGAAAAAGGCGGACCTGATGGAGGAAATGGTGGTCGCGGTGGCGACGTGATATTCGAAGCTATCAGTGGTCTAAATACTTTAATTGATTTTCGGTATAAACCAGAGTTAAAAGCAAAACCAGGTGGGGATGGCTCAAAACGAGATAGACACGGTGCTGCTGGCGCACCATTGATAGTAAAAGTTCCGATGGGAACAATTGTTCGAAAAAACGGTGAAATTGTTGCCGATCTGGTTGAAGACGGTCAAAAAATAGTTATCGCCAAGGGTGGTGATGGTGGTTTTGGTAATGCGCATTTCAAGTCATCTGTTCGTCAAACTCCTCGTATTGCTGAAAAAGGTGAACCAGGCGATACATTCGAAGCTTCACTTGAATTGAAATTATTAGCTGACGTTGGTCTAGTCGGTTTTCCTAATACTGGTAAATCAACTTTTTTGTCAGTTGTCAGTAACGCTAGACCCGAGATAGCTGATTATGCCTTTACGACACTCAGTCCTAATCTTGGCGTAGCAGATATCGACGATACTAGTTTATTAATTGCCGATATACCAGGTTTAATCGAAGGTGCCAGTGAAGGTAAGGGATTGGGCGATGCGTTTTTACGTCATATCGAGCGAACAGCAGTCTTATTACATATGATTGACGTTTACACAGATGATATTGCTGCTGCATATAAAACCATTCGTTTAGAGCTTGCGAATTACAATTTGGATTTAACAGATAGACCAGAAATAATTGCTTTGACAAAAACCGACGGTTTAGATGATGATATTATCCTAATGCAAATAGACGCCGTAAAAGCTGTTGCTGGAAAAACTCCAGTTTTCGCAATTTCATCTAGCGCACATAAAGGTTTAACCGAAGTTTTACGAGCACTTCGAAAGGAAGTTATTGAATCTCGCAAGGTTATTGAACTAATCGATGATGATAGTGAAGAAATCGAAACAATATCACTTGGAAAGGCAAAAATTGCTGAAGCTTGGGCAGTAGAGCGAATCGAAAATGAAGATGATGGTAATATAAGTTTCCTAGTTACGGGTGAAAAGATTGAAAAGTTTGCTCGAAGGACAGATTTTGATAACTACGAAGGTGTAAATCGTTTACGCGATATTATGAAAAAACTTGGTATATCGCACGAGTTACGACGACGTGGTGCTGAAGGTAATAGCATCATAAAAATTGGCAACAGTGAATTTTCGTTTCTTGAACAGTAATATTATTTTTTATGTAGCTTGCGCTTATATGGGTCAAATGATATAAATATAAGATATGATAAAAACAAAAGCTCGTCACATAAATGGTTTCACGATTATTGAAATGGTTATCGTGATTGTTATAATTGGTATTTTGACGGTTATAAGTGTTGTTTCATATAACGGAATTCAGGCAAAAGCACGTGATACAACTGTGCTAGCTGATATGGATGATATAGATGAAGTACAGACACAATATGGAATAAAAAATAGTTCTCTTGGAAAAGCATATTATTCAGGAAATGTTGCTGACGCGGATATAGATTTCTCACCAAATGAGGGTAATGTAATTGATGTGGTATATAACGGCAAAGATTATTGCATTAGAGGTTATAATCCAAGCGGCACTAAAAACTCTATATATAATGCATTCAAAAAAGGATCAAGTGGCGATACTTGTGAAAAACTAGGGCCGTCTATAGTGTCACAAGGTGGTTGTCCTGCAGGTTTTATTACAGTTCCTGGGAGTGTAACGTACGGAACAATTGATTTCTGTGTTATGAAGTATGAAGCAAAGAATGTCGGAGGAAAAGCTACGTCTCAAGCAGCTTTATTACCGTGGGCATCTATTTCACAAACAGATGCTATTGCAAAGTCAAAAGAGGTTTGTACAGGTTGTCATTTAATAACAGACGCTGAGTGGCTTACTATTGCCAAAGATGTCGTCCAGGTACCGAGTAACTGGGATCATAATGTGATTGGTGAAGGGTATATGTATAATGGCAACAATGATAATGGCGGTTTTGATGGTAACATTACTATGACTGGTCCTTTTGAGGCAAGCACAGATGATTTGTTAGGTTATATAAACACGGGTAATTCAGCTCTTGAAATAACTCGAGGACCTAATTGGACTTACGGTAAATCACAACGTCGTACATATACTCTTTCGAATGGTCAAGTTATTTGGGATTTTGCTGGTAATTGTTGGGAGTGGACATCTGGTAAGGTCACTGGCGGAGAGCCTGGTGGTGCTGTTGGTGATTTAGGTGATAATCGTCCAGGATATCCAGGCTTTGGTTTTAGATATTGGTCGGACATAAGGTCGACTGGTATTCAGGGCTCTATATCTCCTCAGCCATCACCATTGGATTCTGGAGTAATTGGAATTAATAATTGGGATTTAAAAGGTACAGGCATTGGTACTGTGTATAGTAGTTCGATCGATACAGTAGAACGTGGTGTGATCCGTGGTAATTATTGGGATGATGGTTCTGACGCAGGTGTATTTGGTCTATGGCTTGGAGATAAACCAAATGCTGTTATGAATTCAACGGGTTTTCGTGTTGCAAGGTAAATAATTTATTTCATTTTTTGTGGCTTAAAGCTTATACTTATATTATATGAAAAGTAAATCTTTAAAAACAAAAAATCGTCGCATAAATGGTTTCACAATCATTGAAATGGTTATTGTAATTGTTGTTATTGGTATTTTGACAGCTATCAGCGTCGTTTCGTATAACGGAATTCAGGCAAAAGCTCGTGACACGACTGTACTAGCTGATATTGATAATATGGATGAAGCTCAGACGCAGTATGGATTAAAACATGATGGAAATTTTCTGGTTTATAATTCTAGTGGTGGACCAAGTAGCGAGTTGGAATTTACTGCAAATGACGGGAATGTTATCGATGTAGTTACTATCGGCAACGAATATTGTATAAGAGGCTATAACCCAGATTCTACAAAAAAAACCATTAATGATTCCTATAAAAAAGAGTCTTCTGGAGGTACCTGTGATTCTATCGTTACTATTGGTACTCAGACTTGGATGGCAAAAAATTTAAATGTTGGGACAAAGATAGATGGTCTTTTGCTGCATCAGTCTGATAATTCGATTTTGGAAAAATATTGCTATGATAATGATGAAAATAATTGCAACCTGTATGGTGGTTTATATGGTTGGGACGAAATGATGGGATACACAACAACTGAACCTAACCAAGGCATATGTCCGACAGGTTTTCATGTTCCCCTCTATTCAGAGTGGGCCACACTTTCCACCTTTCTAGGAGGGAACTCAATGGCTGGTGGTAAACTAAGAGTAGGCGGTTCTTCTGGATTTAATGCTCTTCTTTCTGGTGGAATATACAATCATACCTATGTACAAAAGGGTGTTTATGGTCAATTCTTCTCTAGTACTATATATTCAGTATTTCCACTTACCGAAGCTAGATTGCGTTTAATAGATACTGTAAACCCTAATTTATTAGATGAAGGCTCGGGCAATAGAAATGGAGTTTTAGGTATCTCGGTCCGTTGTATAATGGATCAAAATTGATCAATAAATTAATATTAATTATTAGAGGATTTAATAAATGATTAAAAATAAGATAAATCATATTTATGGCTTTACAATCGTAGAGATGATAGTCGTTATTGTGATCATTGGAATATTAGTTTCAGTCAGTGTTGTTGGATATAATGGTGTTCAAGCCAAAGCCCGTGATACTAGTGTTCTATCAGACCTTGATGTTATGGATGTTCTTCAGACCGATTTTGGAAAAAAGAACGGTGTTTCTGGGAAGGAGTATTATTCTGGTAGTGAGCCAGATATTGCGCTGGATTTCACTCCAAGTGAAGGTAATGTAATTGATGTAGTGATAAATGATGTTGATTATTGCATAAGGGGTTATAATCCCGGTGGAACAAAGAATTCAATAAATAATTCTTACATAAAAGAATCAAGTGAAGGAGCTTGCTCTGATATCTCACCTTCTGCTTTAGCAATAGGCACGACCTCTCTTGATTCTATCGCGAGTATTATTGGTATAACTAGAGTAAATACTAACCTTACAGCTGGTGTCGTGTCACCATCTGGTGCAACAGTATCATATCAATGGCAAAGCGCCGCCACGGCAGGTGGTGCGTATACTGATATTTCAGGTGCTACTTCACCAGCTTATAAATTAACATCTAACGAAACGGGTAAATATATTAAAGTAGTAGTCACTGGTACTGGTCTTTTCTCGGGTAGTAAGATAAGTGATGCAAGCTCTGTGGTGACTGTTTTTGGTGGTGTGATTGCTTCTGGCGGTACTATTACGGATTCAGTCGGATATCGTACGCACACGTTTACGTCGAGTGGAACACTTACAGTAGTTCAGGGGGGAAGTGTAACTATCACAATTATTGGTGCCGGCGGCGGTGGTGGTGAGGGTGGAAGTGGAACATATAGAAATCCATTTTATGGCGCATCCGGAGGAACTGGTGGCAATACTAGTGTTGTATATAACACAAAAACATATACATCATACGGAGGAACTGGTGGTGAAGGCGGTTGCGACGATGGCGGTAATACATGTGATGGTAATGATGGTGCTCCGGGTTCAGCTATGGGGACCTATATTAGTAATTCAACAGGTTTTACGACTACTATCAATTTAGTAGGTGGCGGAAACTCGGGTGGTTTAGGTAATTGTTCGGGCACTTGCGGGGGAACCGGTGGCTCGGGTGGTAAACTTGCTGGTACTATAAACCTAACGTCAAGTACATCAGCTACAATTACTATAGGTCCAGGAGGAGCTGGCGGCGGTTCTGGAGCTGGAACTGGCACTGTTGGTAGTATTACTATTGGATATGCATTTTAATTTTATGGTTTTTGAAACATATTATTAAAAAAAATGTGATAAGTATATAATATAATCTAATGGCAAAAACATTTTTTTTCTATGATCTTGAAACTAGTGGGTTAAATGCGCGTAATGACCGTGTTATGCAATTTGCTGGTATCCGCACTGATATGGATTTAAATCAGGTTGGTGAACCAATTAATATTCTAGTTAAATTAAATGACGATATACTGCCGAGCCCTGATGCAGTAATGGTGACAGGAATTACACCACAGCATACACTCGAAGAAGGCTATAACGAAGCTGAATTTTCGAAAATGTTATCAAATGATGTTTTTACTTCTGATACTATTGCGGTTGGATTTAATAATATTAGATTTGATGATGAATTTGTCCGCCATTTGTTTTGGCGTAATTTTTATGATGCCTATGAATGGAGCTGGAAAGAGGGACGTTCAAGGTGGGATATATTAGACCTAGTTAGAATGACTCGGGCACTACGACCTGATGGAATTAAATGGCCAGTTGATGAAAAAG
>JBAXKN010000020.1:0-12611 GCA_037135295.1 Candidatus Saccharimonadota bacterium | reverse complement strand
TCGTAATAGCAGCTAGTATACCTATTACTACTATGACTACTAGGAGCTCGACTATGGTGAAGGCATTTGAGTTAGAATTAGAGCGATACCTAGATATGTTTAATAGATGTGAACCACTTCTTTCCATAAGGTAATTTTAACATTAGTAGAATATTAATACAAAAACACACCATTTCTGGTGTGTTTAAGTTTTTTAATCATTTGATTAACGTTTCGAGAACTGCTCGCGTTTACGTGCAGAACGAAGTCCGTATTTTTTACGTTCTTTCTCGCGTGAGTCGCGCTTTAGAAACTCAGCTTTTTTAAGAACTGTACGTAAGTCAGTAAATCCTACAGTAATTGCCTTGGCAATAGCTAATTTGATTGCGTCGACTTGACCTGCAACACCACCACCTTTGACAAGTACAGTGATATCGAAATCTTTTTGCTTACTAACAAGCGCTAGTGGATCAGTAATTTCAGCCAAAAATGACTTATTGTTACTTAGGTAATCTTCGGCAGGTTTATTATTAATAGTAATTTTACCCTTACCTTTATATAAACGAGCAGATGCAGTTGCACTTTTACGTCGTCCGAGGCCATATAGATATTTTGATTCAGCCATTATTACATAACCTCAACTTTCTGTGGTGTCTGTGCAGTATGTGTGTGATCTTCCCCAACAAATACTCGCAGACGCTTTAAACGTTCTGCTGCAAGTTTGTTGCGAGGTATCATACCCTTAACAGCCTCTGTTATGATTCTTTCAGGGAATTTTTCACGCATTTGACCAAGAGTTTTCTCTGTTAAACCACCTGGAAAACCAGAGTGTTTATAATACTTCTTGTCAGTTTCTTTGGCGCCAGTTACAACAACTTTTTCGGCATTTATAACGACAACGTAGTCACCATTATCAATATGTGGTGTATAAGTTGGTTTATATTTTCCGATAAGGTATTTTGCAATAGCAGTTGCAACACGTCCAAGTGGAGCAGAAGATGCATCGATTAAAATCCATTTATGACTAACTTCGCTTTGTTTTTGTGAGTACGTTTTAGAATTAACCATTACGCTTTCACCTCCTTAGTTTCTGGTTCAACAGTAACTTCTTTAATTTCATCAACAAAGGCAATCGTTGCCATCTGAGTACCATCACCAACACGAAGTGCAGTCCGTTCAACTCGAACATGACCACTTTTTCGTCCAGCTAATTGAGGTGCTATCACGTCAAATAGTCTAAAAGCAGCTTCTTGTGTACTTAGCGATGCAATTACTTGACGACGATTATGTAAACCACCTTTTTTTGCTTTGGTGATGATTTTTTCGATATAACGCACTAGTTCTTTGGCTTTTGGCAAAGTAGTTTCAATTTTGCCATGCATAACCAGACTTGTTGCCAAGCCTTTCAAAAGTGCGCGTCTTTGATCACGCTTGCGACCAAATTTGCGTCCTATATATCCGTGTCGATGCATAATTAAAGTTCCAATTCCGCCAATTTATCATTAACTTCATCAAGTGCTTTTGATCCAAAACCTTTTAATTCACGTAGATCTTGTTCACTTAAAGTAACAAGGTCATGAACTGTTCGAATTTCGTTATTAATCAATGCATTAGCTGTACGCGCTGTAAGATTCAATTCTTCAACTGGTGTATTCAATTCATTCTTTTCAGTATCAACTTCTTGACCAAGAGCTGGCGCAGCTTCAACTACTGTTGATCCTGAGAGAGCTGTGTATTGATTAACCAGAATTGCTGCAGCTTCTTCAAATGCTTCGCGTGGTGTAATTGATCCATCTGTTTCGATTGTAAGAAGTAACTTATCAAGGTTAGTTTCTTGACCAACACGAGTATTTTCTACTTTATAACGTACGCGAAGTACTGGGCTAAAAATCGCATCAACTGCAATCATATCACTGTGAACTCTTTTAGAGCTGGAAGTTTCAATAGTTTGGTAACCTCGTCCTGCTTCAACTACAAGATCAATTAATATTGATTTCTTTGGGTCGTCAATATTACAAATGATTTGATTTGGATTAATCACTTCAATATCTGCTGTTGTTTTAATATCTTTTGCAGTAACTGGACCTGCGCCTTTTTTCTCTAGACGTAATTCAACTGGTTCATCGCTAAATGATTTAAGACGAATGTTTTTGATATTTAACATAATATCAATTACATCTTCTTTTACACCTGCGATTGTTGTAAATTCGTGACTTGAACCATCGATACGGAATGCTACTACTGCAGCACCTTCGATACTAGAAAGTAAAACACGTCGTAAACTGTTTCCTAGTGTGTTACCGTAACCGGCATGTAGTGGTTCGATATCAAATGTCGCATTTGTTGCGCTATGTTCGTCAATACTTGCAAGTGCTGGGTTGTAAATAACTTTTGTCATAATTTAGGCTCCTTACCTATTAACGTGAGTAATACTCAACGATTAGCTGTTCTTTGATATCTGGTTCTGCCTCTTCTCGAGTTGGCAAACCGGTAATAGAAATAGTTAATTTTTTATGGTCACTTTTTATCCAACCAAGGGGACCTTGGAAAGTATTGCTAACCACTTCATCGATTTGACTAAAATATCCTGATTTTGTACTTTTCGGTCGTACGACTAGCTCGTCACCAGCTTTTAGTCGGATTGAAGGAATATCTACACGTCGTCCGTTTAACAGGAAATGGCCGTGACCAACTAATTGTCTTGCAGAACGTCGGCTAGTTGCAAAACCAGCGCGATATACAGCATTATCAATACGAAGTTCAAGTAATTGAAGTAAAAACTCGCCAGGTAGTAAACCACCACGATTTTTTGATCTGTCAGCTTCTTGCATTAACTTTGCAAACTGTTTTTCAAGTAAACCATATGTACGACGTACTTTTTGCTTTTCACGAAGCTGTGTTAAGTACAGACTTGGTTTTCCTTGACGTCCATGAGCATGTTGACCTGGTATACCAGTCTTTTTTGCCATAACCTTATGAGCTTTGGGATGCATTGCATACCCTTCTCGTCGGCTTTGTTTAACAATAGGTGAAGTATCTCGTGCCATAGCTTATGCCCTTCTCGCTTTACGTGGACGACAACCACCGTGTGGTACACCCGTAACGTCTTTTATACTATCAACTGAAATTTCATAACTACCAAGTGCGCGAATAGCTGCATCTCGTCCAAGACCAACGCCTTTGACGAAAACATCTACGGAATTTGCACCAAATTGGCTTTTTGCAATTTCAGCAACTTTTTCTGATGCAATTTGGGCTGCATATGCAGTACCTTTTTTACTACCACGAAAACCAGTTGCGCCAGCGCTTGAAGCGGCAAGTGCATTACCTGATTTATCTGAAAAAGTTACAATTGTATTATTAAATGTTGATTGAATGTGAAGTTGACCAGCAGGAACTGATCGGCGTTGTTTTTTCTTGTTCGTTGTTTTTACATCTGCCATAATCTAATCCCTTCTACGTCTTTGACGCTGCTTTCTTTTGAGTTCCACCAACAGCCACACCTTTACCCTTACGAGTACGTGCATTTGTACGTGTGCGTTGTCCATGAACAGGAAGTCCACTCTTGTGGCGTAAACCACGATATGAGTTGATATCCTTTATGCGTTTGATATTATTTGTTACCTGACGCTGTAAATCGCCTTCTACGGTATAATCGGCATCGATTATCTCGCGTAAACGTTGTTCTTCAGCCTCGGTGAGATCTTTCACCCGAGTGGTCGGCTCAATCTTGGCCGCCGCAAGGATACTCTTTGCAAATTTTGGACCGATGCCGTAAATATACGTCAATGCGGTTTCAACTTGCTTTTCTGATGGAATAACAATTCCAGCAATTCGAGCCATACTTAACCCTGCCTTTGCTTGTTCTTAGGTTTTTTCTTGTTGATAACCCGCAGCACACCCTTACGGCGAACTAACTGATCATCAGGACTTATTTTTTTGACACTTGCACGAACTTTCATAAGTTTCAAGAACTCCTATTAAATTTGATTTAATCTTTCAAGCGGAAAGTGATTCTTCCCTTACTAAGATCGTAAGGAGTCAACTCGACTTCCACTTTATCGCCTGGTACAAGTCGGATATAATGCTTGCGCATTTTACCTGAAATGTGGGCAATTATACTATGACCGTTTTCAAGTTCTACCTTAAATTGAGTATTAGGCAGTGATTCCACCACCTTACCTTGCAATTTAATTACTTCTTTTAAACTAGTCATAAGTTACAGCTCACAATTATACACTATGGATAAGATAAGGTAAAGAGTAATATCAAATCAGATAAAGCTCGTGTACTGCGTACCCGGGCTTGTTCGATAGAACTATTATATCGCAGTGATGTCACGTGTCAATCCTATACTTTTATATACCAAATATACGCTGCTTTATAGAGTTGTAAATGTAGCTTCAGGAGAGTAACCTGTACCAACAACATTGATAGCATAACCTCTGTAATTTATAGTCGTGCCTGATGGAATTGACACACGAGCACTACTAAATGGCATTCCGATAGTTGCACCGCTGCCACCGTTACGATTATACATAGATAACGAATTACCTGAACCATTTGTTGCATAAGCGGATGCTCCATCGAATGATACTGCAATATTACGTGAGCCTGCTCCAGAAGCTATTGTTGGAGTGGCTAATGCGGTCAACGCACCTGTACTGGTATTGCGGCTATACATATAAATATTCGAACTACCAAAGCTGGTTGCGTACGCTGATAATCCATCGTTTGATATCTTAATATTACCAGGTGTAAGGCCTGTAGCTATTGTCGGAGTAGCTAGTGCAGTTAGCGCACCTGTGCCAGCATCTCGGCTATACATGGATATAGTAGCCCCGCTTGTATTCGCAGTATAAACAGATAAACCATTTGGAGATACAAAAACGCTGTATGGACTTGCTCCGGTAGATATCGTTGGAGTCGCCAATGCAGTCAGTGCACCTGTGCCAGAATCTCGGTTAAACATAGAAATAGTGTTATTTGGACTGGCATTAACTACATATGCTGATAATCCATCCGGTGAGATTGCTATATCATATGGGCTGGAACCTGTTGCTACTGTTGGTGTCGCTAGTGATGTTAATGCACCTGTGGTGGAATTGCGGCTATACATAGAAATGGTGGTCCCGCTTGCATTAGCTGCGTATACGTTCTTACCGTCTGTTGAAACTGTTAGCCCTAATGGACTAGAGTCGGCATATATTATAGGAGTGGCTAGTGCGGTTAAAGCCCCAGTGGTGGTATTGCGGCTATACATAGAAATGGTAGATTGAGAAAAATTCGTTACATATACAGAAGATCCATCTGGGGAGATAGTTATTCCTCGCGGGCTAGCACCTGTACCTATCGTTGGAGTCGCCAGTGCAGTCAGCGCACCTGTGGTGGTATTACGATTATACATAGAGACTGTATTGCTTGTCATATTGGTAGCGTAAACAGAGTTACCATCACGGGAAATTACTATTGCGTAGGGGCTCGTACCTGCAGCAACGCTTCCGATAGACGTTAATAACCCTACAGGTAATGCGCTGCAGTTAGTAGTAGGGTTATTCGTTGTCCCCCAGCAAGTGCCAGTCACGGTAATTGCGGCTCCACCGTCAGATTGAATGGTGGCACCTATAGTAGCCCCAGAACTGGTAATAGAGCTAGCTGTCGGGCTGGCTAGAACAGGCGCAGTTAGGGCAACCGCGTTGGTGCTTTCAGTTTTAGCATAAAAGTTAGTACCATTTTTAAAGACTAATCTAAAGCCAGTACTAGTAATGTCATATGAAACTAATTGGTTATTACCACTAAACTTTAGACAATACCTGTTATCGACTACACCGACAGCGTCAACTAAACATTTATTGCCATCAATAGTTGATGGATAATAACCATTATCAGTCTTATACATCTCTATTTGTCTTGAGGCACCTGATAAATCAGATTGTAGTGAAACTTCTGTAGCTTTTTTAGAAATACCTGTATAACTAATAATTGTTATGGCTGCTAGTATACCTATTACCACTATAACAACAAGTAGTTCAACGATTGTGAAAGCTGGTTTATTTGAATTATTTTTTGATTTCATATATTTCCTTGAATTATCTCGACAATTAGATTTAGCTTAGCATAAACACAATCAAAATTAAATACTCCTTTTTGAATAAGGAGTATTTAATAAATCAAAAATATAATTTATTTAACGATTTTAGTTACAACACCAGCACCAACAGTCTTGCCACCTTCACGTATTGCGAAGTTAAGACCTTGCTCCATTGCAATTGGTGCAAGTAAAGTGACTTTGAATGTTAATGTATCGCCGGGGATAACCAATTCTTTGTCAGCAGGAAGTTCAACCTCACCAGTGACATCAGTTGTACGGAAGTAAAACTGTGGTTTATAGCCTTTAGAGAATGGTGTGTGACGACCACCTTCTTCTTTTTTAAGGATATATACTTCTGCTTCAAATTCTGTATGAGGAGTTAAGCTGCCTGGTTTTACGATAACTTGACCGCGTTCAACTTGATCACGTTCGATACCACGAAGTAATAGTCCAGCATTATCACCAGCTTGTCCTTGGTTAAGATTCTTTTTAAAAGCTTCTATGCCAGTTACGACTGTATTTTGTGATGGGTGGATACCTACGATTTCGACTGGG
The DNA here is from genome assembly GCA_037135295.1 of Candidatus Saccharimonadota bacterium. Taxonomy (GTDB): domain Bacteria; phylum Patescibacteriota; class Saccharimonadia; order Saccharimonadales; family Saccharimonadaceae; genus UBA1547. The sequence continues at coordinate 5,986 of JBAXKN010000020.1, read as the reverse complement.
TCATTAATTTTAATGACACCTTGTTCGATACGACCAGTAGCAACAGTTCCACGACCTTTAATTGAGAAAACGTCCTCAATTGGCATTAGGAATGGTTTATCAAGGTCACGTGTTGGTTCAGGGATATAATCATCAAGAGCTTGGACTAGTTCCATAATTGCATCTTCTGATTCTTTGTCGCCTTCTAAGGCTTTTGTAGCAGAACCTTTGATGATTGGAGCATCTTCGTCAAATCCGTTCTTTGCAAGAAGTTCACGAATATCCATTTCAACTAGTTCAACTAGTTCAGGGTCAGCAAGATCCATCTTGTTTAGGAAAACAAGAATCTTTGGAACACCAACTTGCTTTGCAAGTAGAACGTGTTCACGAGTTTGTGGAAGCGGACCATCATTAGCGGCAACTACTAGAATTGCACCGTCAATCTGAGCAGCACCAGTAATCATGTTTTTAATATAATCTGCGTGTCCTGGCATATCAACGTGAGCGTAGTGACGTTTATCAGTTTCATACTCTTGGTGAGATGAAGCAATTGTAATACCACGTGCGCGCTCTTCAGGAGCGTTATCGATTTGCGCGTAAGTGACTACTTTATTGACATCACTTGGCATTCTTTTTGCAAGAACTGATGTGATTGCAGCAGTTAGAGTTGTTTTACCATGGTCAACATGACCCATTGTGCCGACATTTACGTGAGGCTTTGTTCGATCGAAATCTGCCATTAATTTATTCTCCTTTCGCCCTACGGCGAATAATTATTTTTCAGACGAGAGTAATATTACCTCACGACGTATATCTGACATTATACAGAATATTATTCGTTCAGTAAAGTATTTTTTTGATTATTATAACTATAACTGTATTGACGAATACCTTTAACAAATAACAGTAACCAAGCATATAGAAATGTAAATATAATAAACTCTACAGTAAGTAGCGAAATTACATTTAATACTATGAACAACGTATAGCAAATTATCACTGATAAGATTACTAATTTACTATAAATATAAAATGCTTTTGAAAATATTGGCAAGAACTTTGGTGCTGATATACATAAGTACATAAATATCATCAGCATTGAATACCCACAAATATTATGTACTACAGGAAATCGATCAAAAGGAAATATTGCTACTCCTATTAAGCATACAGTAACAGCAGTGAAAGAACGATATATTATAATATTTGCACGACCAATATCAACGTCTTTATTTTTTGGTATATGTGAAACGATATTACTTAGTGAAAGTGCTATCATAAACATTACTAATGCCGAAATAAATACAGTGATATTGAAAAAAATGGCTGATGTCATTCCGCCTTCACCTAATCTACTAAAATGCCAATTCATCCAACGAGCGTCAGTCGTTAATGATCCACTAATTATAGCTCCTGAAAGTAATACTGTTATAAATAAGTATAAAAGTTTTATACTATCTAATTTTGAGACTATATTCAGACTTAGTAATTTATTTACTTGAACGTTTCTCAATGATTTCTTTTGAGACATTTGGTGGAACTTCTTCATACTGAGCTAACTCCATTGTGCTTGCTGCACGTCCTTGACTCATTGATCGTATATCATTAGTATACCCAAACATACTAGCAAGTGGAACAAGTGCTTTTACAAGTTTTGCGCCACCGCTTAAGTCTTCCATTGCTTCAATTCGGCCACGACGTGAGTTTAAGTCACCAATAACGTCACCCATAAATTCCTCTGGAGTAGTTACTTCGACATGCATAACAGGCTCTAATAGGATAGGTTTTGCCTGTCTAATACCTTCACGTGCAGCTAAGCTACCAGCTAACTTAAAGGCTAATTCACTTGAGTCAACATCATGATAGCTTCCATCATGAAGTGTAGCTTTGATATCTACGACTGGATAACCAGCGATTACACCACCATCAAGAGTTTCGCGAACACCAGCTTCAACTGGTTTACGATATTCTTGTGGAACAACTCCACCTTTAATCTCATCAAAAAATTCAAAACCCTTACCTGGTTCATTTGGTTCGAATCGAATCCAAACATCACCATACTGACCACGTCCACCAGACTGCTTGATGTGTTTACCCTGAACATCAGAAGTACCCTTAATTGATTCACGGAAAGCAACTTGCGGCTCACCAATATTAGCCTCAACCTTGAACTCTCGTTTCATACGGTCAATTAGGATATCTAGATGTAGTTCACCCATTCCCGACATGATTGTCTGACCGGTTTCTTCATCTGTTTTTACACGGAAAGTTGGGTCTTCTTCAGCAAGTCGTTGCAAGGCAATACCCATCTTTTCTTGATCTGATTTAGTCTTTGGTTCAACCGCAATTGATACAGGTGGTTCAGGGAAAGTTATAGATTCAAGAGTAATTGGATGCGCAATATCAGATAGTGTAGCACCTGTGAAGGTATCTTTTAGTCCTACAACTGCAGCGATATCACCCGCTTCGATATATTCAATATCTTCACGCTTATCAGCATGCATACGTACGATACGTCCAACACGCTCTTTTTTGCCTGTAGTTGTGTTTAATACGTACGAACCAGCAGTCATTACACCACTGTAAACTCGTACAAAAATCAATTTTCCAACAAATGGATCAGTAGCAACCTTAAAGGCAATGCTTGCAAGTGGTTCTTTTACGTCTGGTTTTCGTTTAACTTCGTCACCTGTTTTTGGATTTTGGCCCCAAACAGCTTCAACATCAAGTGGTGATGGTAGATAATCAACACCAAGATCAAGTACTTTTTCAACAATAACACCACGGCCATCACCACCAGTTACAAGATAAAAATCACCAGCAAGTACACGTTTTCGGAGTGCTACTTTTAATTCGTCAATTGTAATTGATTCTTCACCTTTTTCAAGGAAACGTTCAAATAATTCATCGTCGGCTTCAACAGCTGCTTCAACGAGTAAACTACGAGCGTTTTTGGCTTTATCTAACATATCAGCTGGTACTTCGCCAACAATAAGTTCGTGATCGGTGTAATCTTTATATGTATATGATTTCATATCAATAAGGTCTACAACACCGTTAATGTCCTTTTCAAAACCAATTGGAAGATGAATAGGAAGTGCATTTTTAGTTAGACGTTTATGTATGCTATCAAGTGATTTGTAAAAATCACCACCAGTTTGATTAATTTTGTTAATAAAACATATACGTGGAACTTTATATTTGTTTGCCTGACGCCAAACTGTTTCAGATTGAGCCTCAACACCCATTTTTCCATCAAATACTGTTACAGCGCCGTCAAGAACACGAAGAGAACGTTCAACTTCAGCAGTAAAGTCAATATGTCCTGGCGTATCTATAATATTAATTTTGTGATCGCGCCAAAAAGTAGTTACGGCAGCCGAAGTAATTGTGATACCTCGTTCACGTTCTTGTTCCATCCAATCAGTTGTAGTTTCACCTTCGTGAACGACACCAATTTTGTGTGATAGACCCGTTCGGTATAAAACACCTTCAGTTACAGTTGTTTTACCTGCGTCAATATGAGCAATAATACCAATATTACGAAGTTTATCTAGGGGAACATGTTTTTCTGCCATTACTTGTCCTATAATCCTTTTAATTAATTTTATGTACGAGCGAAATGAGCAAAAGCACGGTTCGCTTCGGCCATCTTGTGAGTATCTTCTTTTTTCTTAAATGCGCCACCTGCTTCGTTATAAGCATCTATAATCTCTAATGCAAGACATTGAGAGTAAGACATACCACGACGAGCACGAGCGGCTTGAACCATCCAGCTGAATGCGTAATGAAGTTGACGATGTCCCTGAATTGGGAAAGGAATTTGGTAGTTTGCACCACCAACACGACGTGATTTAACTTCGAAGTTTGGCATTACATTTTTCATAGCTTTTTCAAAAACTTCAAGAGGATTTTCACTATTTAGTTTTTTTGCAGCAACTTCAAGTGCGTCATAGACAGCACGTTCTGCAAGTAGTTTTTTACCATTTAGCATTGATTTGTTTATAAGTCGTTGAACTAATACACTCTGGTACTTACGATCAGCTGGAATTATACGCTGTAGGGATACAGTTACTTTACGAGGCATCTATTTATCCTCCTTTTTAGCGCCGTACTTTGAACGGCCTTGTTGTCGTTTTGCAACACCTTGAAGGTCAAGCGCGCCACGAACGATATGATAACGAACACCCGGCAAATCTGGAACACGACCACCACGAACAAGCACAACAGCATGTTCTTGAAGATTATGACCTTCACCACCAATATAAGCCCAGACTTCTTGCTGATTCGTTAGACGAACACGAGCAACTTTTCGAAGAGCAGAGTTAGGTTTTTTAGGTGTTTTTGTTGTAACACGAATACAAACACCACGTTTTAGTGGGCTTTGTTGCTCATAGTAATGAGTTTTAAGTGCATTATATATCTTGCCTAACGCAGGAGACTTTGACTTTTTCAAAGCAGTCTTGCGAGGTTTTCGCACTAATTGATTAATTGTTGGCATTAATACTCCTTAAGAGAAAAATTACATATTTTATCATTTGGACGAGAATACGTCCGATATTCACAGATCAAACTCAGCATGTCTTCACTGTTTCATACTTACCAACCCTAACGATTTTGTACACATTCAAAAAATAATCGTTAGTCCGATAAGAGTAAACTCATCTGATATTATATCAAAAAACATCTAGCATAGCAATCACGCTTTATGTGTCAAATATAAATATATTTTATAGAGTTATAAATGTCGCGTCAGACGAATAGCCTGTACCTACGGCATTGACTGCATAGCCTCGGTAGTGGTACGTACTACCAGACGTCATTCCAGTCCTAGCTTGGATAAATGGAATCCCAATAGTACCAATCGTACTGCGGTTATACATCGTAATATTATTGCTTGATCCAGAGGATAAAACATAAACCGATGTTCCATCACTACTTGCAACTATAGCTTGTGGTGCATTTCCTGAAGCAACTGATCCTACACTAGTCAACGCTCCAGTGCTAGTGTTACGACTGTAAACTGATACACTATCACTATTTTGATTGGCTGAGTAAACCGATATACCATCGGATGATACAATAATACCTCTCGGAGATGAGTCAGAACTGATTCTTGGTGTGGCTAATGCCGTTAATGCACCAGTTCCAGTATTGCGACTAAACATGGAAATATTACTACTACTCCAATTCGCTGAATAAACCGATGTCCCGTCACCCGAGGTGGCTATACCGCTCCATGGTTGAGAACCACCAGTTGAAATACTACCTCCACTAGTCAAAACTCCAGTACTAGTGTTGCGATTGTAGATAAGAACTGTGCCATAGTATTCATTAGCGTACACGGTCTTACTGTCTGAAGATACAACTATACCCCATGTGCTTGCTCCTGCTGCTATTCTGCCTAAGTATGTTAGTAACCCGTCAGTAGTGTTCCGACTGTATTGATACACATAACCTGTATCGCCTGCTGCATAAACCGAAGTTCCATCTGGAGATATAGTTATTCCTTGACCATATGAAGCATTATAATCAGTGCCAATAAGTGTCAAAGCACCAGTACTAGTATTGCGGCTAAACATCGAAACAGTACCGCTATTTCTACTCGATACATATACCTGTGCGCCATTTGGAGAAACAACTATTCCTCTTGGTGAAGTACCTGCAGTAATCGTCGGAGTGGCTAGTGCGGTTAGGGAACCAGTGTTTATATTACGACTATACATCGACACATTATTACTGCCGCTATTTGCAGTATATACAGAATTACCGTCAGGTGATATAGCTATACCCATAGGTGCACTTCCGGAAGCAATTGTTGGGGTGCTTAAAGCTAATAAAAGGCCTGGGGTTATAGTAGAGCAATTTGTAGTTGGATTAGCACTTGTTCCCCAACAAGTACCAGACCCAGTTATAGTAGCACCGCCATCTGAGGAGATAGTTGAGCCAAGTGTAGCCCCAGAACTGGTAATAGAGCTAGCTGTCGGGCTGGCTAGAACAGGCGCAG